>NZ_CAMZMY010000033.1:0-36170 GCF_947311895.1 Pseudoalteromonas sp. PAR1
CCTTTCACGGCGGTAACAGGGGTTCGAATCCCCTTGGGGACGCCACTTACTATAAGTGTTGTGTTATTAAAAGCTCGTCTGAATCGAGTCAAACTATTCAGTTGTCCTAGTGACACAGAAACTTTCTGTTTAAGCTAAGGCCATTCGCCTCGCAGGCTCGGTCTCATCTTACGCAGGAATAGCAAATCAATGATTTGCAAATCAATTTCTGCGTCCCCATCGTCTAGAGGCCTAGGACACCGCCCTTTCACGGCGGTAACAGGGGTTCGAATCCCCTTGGGGACGCCACTTATTCAAGTAGGTTATGTGTAGTGGAACGGTGAACACCGCGCAATCTATGCACGACGTTATCAAGAGTACGAATCTCTTGGGGACGCCACTTACGTTAAGTAAGTTAACGAGTTATCAAGATTATATTTTGTAATCTCATTTCAAGTAGAAAAAATCCTTTTCAAATAAATACTCTTTATTCTCCATATAATTTTACGATATAGACTACATATATTTCTAAAACTTTAATTCCTATTGATCACTTTTACTGATCATTTTAATACTTTATAGTATTTAGCAACTCATCAGCTAACCATAAGGAAATTAAAATGTTAGCTAAACGTGTTGTACTCATACTAATTTCTTTAGTCATTACAGCTTGCTCTGACTCAAATGAGGGAGTGGCGCTGGGTACGCTTGAACGTGAGCGTGTGATCCATCCTGCAACGACTAACGAAATTCTGATAGAACTACCCGTTTCAGCAGGCCAGTTGGTCGAAAAAGGGCAGGTGATTGCAAAGTTTGATGCCGAACTTCAGCAAGCGATTGTCGCCAAAGCACAAGCACAACTAGCTCAAGCCACTGCATTTCTTGAAAAAACTTTGAATGGTGCTCGTCCCGAAGAAGTTGCTGCCGCATCAGCCAAAGTAGCAGCAGCCAATGCTGCATATACACAAAGCGAAGCTAATTTTCGCCGTGCAAAAACCTTAGTTAAAGATAAACTTGCAAGCCAAGAAACCTTAGACAGTGCAACCGCTGCACGAGATGAGACTTTTGCTAATTTAGAATCAGCAAAGCAGCACTTAAATGAGCTAACAAATGGTTCTCGCGTTGAAGATATTAATAGTGCAAAAGCGCAAGTTCAGGCGGCAGAAGCAGAACTAAAAGTACAGCAAAAATACCTCTCAGATCTGACAATTAAAGCGATGCGTGCTGGCAGAGTCGATAATTTACCTTGGCACGTAGGTGAGCGAGTTACCAAAGGCAGCCCAGTCGTTATTATTCAAGCAAATAGCGCACCTTACGCACGCGTTTATATCCCTGAACCATATCGTGCCAAGCTCAATCAGGGCATGACACTTACGGTTCGCGTCGATGGTATAGATAAAAATATTCAGGGCGAACTGACCTGGATTGCGACAGAGCCGGCGTTCACGCCTTTTTATGCCCTAAATCAAGAAGAACGCGCGCGATTAATGTATCTTGCTGAGGTAACACTACCCGCAAGTGAAAATAACTTACCGACAGGCGTACCTGCTCAAGTGGTTATGCCATGACTGAGTCGGTGATCCAGGCCAAAGGTTTGATAAAACAATTTGGCGATTTAAAAGCGATTGATAACCTTGATCTAGACATTGAACAAGGGCAAATTTATGGCTTTTTAGGCCCAAATGGCTGTGGTAAAACGACTGCAATCCGTATGCTTACCGGGTTATTGAAGCCAACTTCTGGTGATATCAATGTGCTTGGCTTGAGTCTGCCAAAAGATGCTGAAAAGCTCAGAACACAACTTGGTTATATGACGCAAAAGTTTTCACTTTATAGCGACTTGACCGTGCTTGAAAACCTCAAATTCATGGCTGCGCTTTACCCTTTAAAAAAACAGCAAAAACAACAAAGAATAGACGAACTACTTCACACCTACGGCCTTGATCAAAGAGCAAGTCAAATGGCCGGAAGTATGAGTGGGGGCCAACGACAGCGCTTAGCATTGGCTGCTGCAGTGATTAATAAACCAAAAATTTTATTTCTTGATGAGCCAACATCGGCAGTCGATCCACAAAATCGCCGTGACTTTTGGGAAACACTGTTTGATTTAAGTAATGCTGGTACCACCATATTAGTTACCACTCACTACATGGATGAAGCTGAGCGTTGCCATCGTTTAGCCATTTTAGAATCAGGTATTAAGCGCGCGGATGGCTCACCAAAGCAATTAATGACAGACATGCATGCTCATGTAGTAGAAATCGCAGGGGCGCAAACCAGAGAATTAAAAAAACAACTCGCAACAATCGACCATGTTATCTCGGCAACTCAGTTAGGTGCACAGCTGCGAGTATTAGTAAAAAAAGATGTTCAAGACCCCGTTGAGTTCATAAAACAGCAATCATTTTGTCAGGATATATGGCAAGTAAATAGCGTTCGCCCAAGCCTTGAAGACGTATTTGTAACCTGTACAGGGCAGGGTAGACAATGAAAATTATTACTTCATTAAGCCGGATAAAAGCAATTGTAAGCAAAGAATTATTACAATTACGCCGCGATAGAATGACCTTTGCGATGGTGGTGATGATCCCCCTTATCCAGCTGATTCTATTTGGTTACGCTATTAACACCAACGTGAAAGATATCCCTGTTGCCGTGGTCGATCATAGTAAAACCGCGCTCAGTCGCATTTTAGTACAAACAGTATCAGCCACAAATGTGGTTAAGGTGACAGATTATTACGACAGTATAGAGCAAGCACAAACAGCAATCGCCAGTGCGAAAGTCCGCGCCGTTTTTTTATACCTCACGATGTGGCAAACCGACTTGCTCAGCACCCAACCGTTGGTTTTGGTTTACCTGATGGTAGTAATGAGTCGTTAGTCAGGCCAATTGCGCATTGGTTAGTTGATGGCTCAGACACAATGGTAGCGTCGAGTGTAAAATCGCTGCGAAATATGCCCCTTGCAGAGCTTCTTGATAAGCCTGCGAATAGAACTTACCCAACCTTTGAGACAACCTTATTTTATAACCCAGAGCAGCGCTCAGCGGTTAATATTGTGCCAGGTTTAGCTGCTGTTATTTTAACCATGACGATGATTATGTTTACCTCTGCTGCCATAGTTAAAGAGCAAGAGCGAGGTAATATGGAGCTTTTAATCACCTTACCTTTAAGCTCACTTGAATTGATGATTGGTAAAGTAGTGCCTTATATCTTTATTGGTTTTATTCAGTTATTTATTATTTTAGGCATGGGCAAGGTCTTGTTTCACATTCCTTTTGGTGGCGGCTTAGTTGCATTGGTTGTCGCAACCTTTGCTTTTATATGTGCCAGTTTAGTGCTTGGCTTAGTGCTTTCGACCATCGCTAAAAACCAGCTTCAAGCAATGCAAATGACAATTTTCATTCTTTTGCCCTCGATTTTATTATCAGGTTTTGTATTTCCCTATGAAGGCATGCCAAAGATTGCGCAGTGGCTTGCAGAATGCTTACCTGCAACGCACTATTTAAGGCTAATAAGAGGAATAGTGCTAAAAGAGGTTAACCTAATAAGCATGAGTAATGACTTAATTTGGCTTTCAGTCTTTACTATTTTGGGCTTAGCTGTGGCTGCATTTAGGTTTAAGAAAACCCTTGATTAAGCTAGGCAACCTACGGCATATGTGCTTAACTAAATGGTAATTTCACTCTTTTTAAGTAGACGTTAGCGTGTGGCGAGTATTTTGGATGGCGATGCTAATAGTGACGTTTGATAGCTATTCAGCAACGATAAACCTAGCCCATACCATGAAACATGAACACTTTAACCAATTGCTTAGTGAGTTTGCAGAGCAAAGTGGTTTAACAGTTAATTCCGTCTTGGTTGACCAAAAAGAACTAAAAGTAAGGTTGGTGCAAAATGCCAGTACTAGTACATCAACAGACGTAATTATTGTACCCGCAGATCATTTAGGCCTTGATATATATGCCAACTACAGCACCATTCCAGACTCACTCATAGCTCATACCACAGACAAACGAACCTTAGAAACTGCAAAGGTAAACAATAAGCTCTTAGGTATACCCATCATTCAAGGCAATCACCTGTTACTTTTTTATAATAAGCAGTACGTAAAAGAGCCGATAGAAAACTGGCAGGATATATATAGTTTCCAATCATCCTTGCCTGAAGAGGTTAAACTTGTTACATGGAGTTTTATGGAGATGTACTGGTTTATTCCGTTTTTATCGGCTTTTAATGGTGACCTAATCGTAGATAATCAGGTTCAGTTAAACACCCAAGCAATGCAATCTGCTCTCAAATTTGTTTGGGATTTAAATAAACAAAACCTGGTTGATAGACAGTGCGATTACACTTGCTCAAATAATGCATTTAAAGCGCAGCAAGCCGCCTTCATCATTGATGGTGCATGGGCATTAAAAACGTATGAACAGACGCTTGGTGATAATTTAGGGATGCAACAGTTACCTAAACTCAATGGTAAGTATATGCAGCCTTATTACTCTACCTTTGTACTGGCGTTTCCAAACGATGGCTTAAACGGGGCAAATAAAGAAAGCTTATTTAAATTTGCTAAATTGGTTCAAGCAGAAAAATTCCAAACACTGGTTTGGCAAAAGCTTCAAGATATTCCAATTAACATTGAGGTTTTAAATAACCTAAAAGCACAACAAGGCACAGAGTTAGCAACCTTAACTGATGCCATACAATTCACAAAACCTATGCCCTCTACCGCATCTATGATCATCGTGTGGGAGGTATTGAATAAAGGCTTTATTCGTTATGGTAGTGGTGCCTTAACAGCTGAGCAAGCGGGGCTTTTTATGCAAGGGTTGGCAGAGCGCTCGATTGCCAATGAAGGGAATGAATGAGTAGTCCACGCTTTAGTCGCGCTTTGTTTATCAGTGTTTTACTACTGGTCATTATTCCCTTATTTATTCTTGCAGGTTTGATGATAGGGCGCTTCTATTTAAGCTCGATTGATCAAGCCAACACCAGTTTACAGTGGCAAGCTAGAAATAATGCGGCTAGCCTCGAACAGCTACTATTCAAACTAGAGAAAAACAGTCAATTGCTTAGTAGCACTAAGGCGATTACTGAACTGCCTAATAAAGTGGTGTACTCACAGTTTGCGCTTGTGCTGCTAAAAGAGTTTGTTGCCCAAAACCCACAGATAAAAGCCTCGATAATAATTGATAATCAAGGATTTATAGTTGAAGGTTACCCTATTAGCTCTTTAAATTTGAATTACAAACTCACTAAAAGCATTCTCGACGGCGCTCAAGCATCAACAGAGCAAAACACAATTCAAATTATCGATAATCCACAAGTCAATGAGCTACTCGCACCTCTACAGGCAACACAAAATGCCTTACTGGCTATTACATCTACCTTGCTACATGAGCAAGATTCTCTCAGTGAGCCAATAATTAAAACGGGCGTGTTAGTGTCTTTTGTGCCTTTATCAGAGGCGTTAAAGTGGCTTGCAATACACAATGAGCAACCGGTTTATCAAGCCGGTAAGCAAGTACAAATTTCAGCACAAGAAAACATTTTATATAGCGTGGGTGATGCTGGCGATTACGGCAAATTAATGGAGCAGGCCTCAATCAGTAATGTTTATTATAAAGGTAAGCTAACCAGTTTACAGTTCCAAATAAATGAAGCAAAAACTGCTTACACCAGCGCTGTAAAGCAAACGGCCATATTAGCAGGGTTGTTAATTGTAGGACTCTCTATCATTTCATTTTTCTTAGTGCGTTGGTTGACGGCACGACTCCATAACCCGCTAAATCGTATTACTGCTCTTAGCCGTGAATATGCATTAGGTAATTACAAACAAGATACAGACGATTTTCATTATCAAGAGTTTAAAGATATTGCAGATTCGCTCAGCAGCATGGCTGATACCATTGATATACAAATTACTTCGTTGCAATTAGAAAAGCTTCGAGCTGAGCGTTCTGAGCAAGTTAAAAGCCAATTTTTAGCCAATATGAGCCATGAAATACGCACTCCGATGAATGGTATTGTGGGCTTTTTGCAGCTACTCAATAAAAGCACGCTAACACAAGAGCAAGCAGAGTTTGTAAGGCAAATAAATAACTGTAGTGATGTGTTATTAACCGTGATTAACGATATTCTCGACTTTTCAAAAATAGAGGCCAATAAAATAGAGCTCGAGTCGCGACAATGTGATTTAGTCGCGCTTTGCCATGACCTTATCTTACTATTTAAACCGAGTTGTGATGCTAAAGGGGTTGGCTGCCGGCTCGAGGTCTCCTCATTACAATCGCTGAATGTAGAATGTGATGAAATACGCGTCAAACAAGTGCTGATTAACTTGCTCTCTAACGCCGTTAAGTTTACCAATCAAGGGGAGATCGTTCTTTCGCTTACTCTGCAAAGCCGAGATGAACACCAAACAGCCGTCGTGTTATCGGTAAAAGATACAGGTATAGGTATCGCTGAAGATAAAATAACGGCCCTGTTTAATCCCTTTGTACAAGCGCAAAGTAGTACCACTCGTGAATATGGAGGGACCGGTCTTGGGCTTGCCATTAGTAAAGGAATGATTGATTTAATGGGAGGCACTATTGCTATTGTTAGTGAACTTGGTAAAGGCACCGAGTTTAAGATTAATGTTAATTTTAAATCACTAAACCCACAGGACGCTAACGCAAAAGTACACCAACCTGATGAAGACACTCAGTTCGATTTTAAAGCGGTCAGCAAGCCAATATTAATTGCTGAAGATAACCCGATTAACCAAATTGTTATTACTAAGTATTTAACTCAATTAGGTCTAAATTATGAATTGGCCGAAAACGGTCAAATTGCTTGTGAAAAAACTCTAACACAGGATTACGCACTGATTTTAATGGATATTCAAATGCCGGTGATGGATGGCTTAACTGCCAGCAAAAATTTACTTGCAAGGCCAGATTTTAATACGCCGATTATTGCCATCAGTGCCAATGCAATGAAAGACGACATCGAAACAAGCGCAAAAGTTGGTATTAGCGATCATATCGCAAAGCCAATTAATTTTGCTGAACTAGAAAAAGTACTCGCAAAGTGGCTATCTCAGCAATCGCTGAAATAGCCAGTATTTATATATCAAAAAGTGTTGTTATCTTTTTTCTGAATTAACTCAATCGCATAACCATCTGGGTCTTTAACAAATGCGATTTCAGTTGTGCCGCCTTTTACTGGACCCGGCTCTCGGCTCACATTACCGCCAGCAGCTTTAATGTCTTCGCAAGCTTTATAAATATCATCAAATTCGATAGCAATATGACCGTATGCATTACCCAAATCATAGCTGTCTGTATCCCAGTTATAAGTAAGCTCAAGCACAGTCGAATCTTTTTCGTCACCATAACCGACAAAAGCAAGGGTGTAGCGGTACTCTTCGTTGTCTGCACGGCGCAGCTCTTTCATACCTAATACCTGCGTATAAAATTCAATTGATTTATCTAAATCAGCAACGCGAAGCATTGTGTGTAATAAGCGCATTTTAAGCATCCTCTTTCTTGTCTTTAAATTCGTACAATTCTAATAGCGCAGTAAGGCTGCGCATTAAAATTATTAAAAATGGATTATAAGATATTTCGATTGCATGCACAGTAGCATTGAGACAAAGCATAAAGCGTTTGCTATGAAAAGGGTAATGTTATGCAGCAATGAATAGGGATTGCTGCATAACAATGAGGTATTTCAGGTTTAAACGTACGTTTAGCTTTTCACTTTACCTTTTAGTACATAAATTTCGCCATCAAAGCTCCCTTGAATTGTCAGACCTTGTCCCGCCAACTCTTTTAGGTATTCGATATGCTCATTAGTGATATGTTGCCCCGGCACTAACAGTGGGATACCTGGAGGATAAGGTGTCACTAATCCGGCACAAATTCGGTTATTACTTTTGCTAATTGGTACAGATTCACGTTCGCCATAGAATGCATCACTAGGAATACAGGCTAAGTCTATAGCGGGTAGATTCTCTGGTAGGCGTGTGCGCCTCATTGAAGTGGCAAGTTTTACTTTACCGCTATCGAGTTTCTTCAGCGCATTGTAAAGGCGAATGATCTTCGAGCGCGTGCCGCCAAGAGTCAGTAAAACTAAAATGGTGCTGTGCGTATATTTTTCGATTTCAAGGCCAATTTCATCTAATAGAAACTTATGAATATCCTTTAATGAATAAGGTAACTCACTAATATCGATAAGGATCTTCAGTGGGTCGTGACCCATGTTATCGCCACTAAAGTGAGGGAATATATCCATGAAATCTTGCTTATCGAGCACTTTTATATGTTTCAGTGAAGCCATTTGCTGCTTAAACTCTGCAACGTGATTCAGCAGGGCATTTAGTAATTTATAACCTTCCATTTCTAATTGCTTTTGACATACATCCAGCGAAGCAATGAGTTGATATTTTGGCGAAGTACTGGCGTAAATACTGTAGATCTCACGGAAGAAATCGGCATCGAAATCAGGGTCGTTAACATGAATATAAGACGCCTGAGAGAACGCTGAAACCACTTTATGTGCTGAATGGGTAACATAATCTGCGCCAGCATTTATAGCTGAGTAGTGGCGTAAGCTCGGGTGGAAAAGCGAGTAAGCAAACCACGCTTCGTCGATAAACACTTTAATACCGTGCTGATGTGCAAATTCAACTACTTGTTTTAAATCGCTAAGCAGACCATCGTAGGTACAGCCGGTTAAAACCAGTAATTTAGCATCGCTATTTTGTTCAATCGCTTGCTTAATGTCAGCCAATGAAGGGGGCGCGAAGATACCATATTTAGGATTTAAAATACTCGATAAGTAAATAGGTAAACTAGCCGACTGCAAAATGCCGTAATGTACTGATTTATGACAGTTTCGGTCGATGATCACCTTATCGCCTTTACGCAGTAAAGTTTGCAAAATAATTTTATTTGAAGTGGATGACCCATTGGTAACAAAGTAAGTATGTTTTACTTCAAATGTCGCCGCCGCTGATTCTTGAGAGCGGCCTATGGTGTTGGTGCTGTCTGATAATGAGCCAAGCGAGTCGACAGAAACCGATAGGTCGCCAACAAATACGTTACGGCCATAAAACTGATAAAAGTCTTTAATATACGGAGAATTTCTAAAGCTAGCACCGCCACTGTGACCAGGCGTGTGCCATGAATCGTTCGATTCACCGACATAACGACGATAGGCGGTCCAAAATGGCGTTTCTGAACGGTCATCAAAGTCATTGATCATATAGCCCAAAATAGCTTCAGGGTCTGAGATGACTTCGTCCTTAAAAAAGAAAGACTCAATTTCTTCTGACTCGTTGACTATCTCCAAGCCTTTCGTATCGTCACCAATAACATAGACAGGCAGTTCTAGGCGTATGCCTTTTAATTGCTCGATAAAACGGCTATAGGTGCGCTCGCCATTATTCAATACATCCCAGCTAAGTACCACAGCTTGAATATCGCCATCTTCCTCTACACATTTCAACGCTTGCTTAAGCTCAATGCACTCAATAATGTCGATATCAACATCACTGCGCTCAAAATTAGGGATTGTTTTTGCTAGGTTCGTTGAAAGCTCTTGCAAAGTGGCTGGATCTTGCTCAATTAACAAGATACGAAGTAAAGGTAACATAGCAACTCTCATAAAAAATTTCACATTACTCAACAGCATAACGAAAGGATGGGAGCTTGTGAAATTAATACTTTGATATTTTTTGTCCCGATACAGATTATGCTTTTTTGGGTGTTAAACGCAGATAGTTGAAATTACATGTGCTTGCTGTAAAAGTAATCGCTCAAGTAAAAGGTTAATTGAGCACTCAGCGATAAAACCACTCAAGCCAGATACAGATAAAAATAAGCCTGCTAGGGAGAATAAAACATGGCGTATGTTGCCAATTTCAAAGCTGTAGTCATCTCTACATTGTTTGCGTTTTGTACAAGCGCGGTTAATGCAGATGAAGTCTCAGAATCAAACAACAGTAAAAAGTCGATACCTGAAGCCACTAAATTTGTGACCCAGCATAAAGGCACTTTCAATGGCAAAAAGCTAAAATACAAAGCTGTAGCCGGTGAAACTTATTTATTAAACAAAAACGAAGAGCCAACTGCTGCTATCTTTTCGTTTGATTACCTAGCTGCAGACGACAACAAAAATAGACCTGTTACATTTATCTGGAACGGTGGTCCGGGCTCATCGTCTAATTGGTTACATATGGGCGCTTATGGCCCGAAACGTGTCGTGGTCCCAAGCGATGCAACAGCTCCTGGATTGGCTCCTTACGAATTAAAAGATGCGCCTGAGACGATACTTGATGTGACTGATATGGTGTTTGTGGACCCAGTTGGTACAGGCTACTCGCGTGCATTAGGTGACACTGAGAGCAAAGCCTTTTGGGGCTTGAAAGAAGATGCATCTTCTATCGCTGATTTTATTGCCCAGTGGCTAACAAAAGAAAATCGCTGGAATGCACCCGTATTTTTATTGGGAGAGAGCTATGGGACAACTCGAGCAGCAGCGGTTTCTAAAGTACTGATGGATAAACACCTGATTAATGTAAATGGCATTATTTTTGTGTCACAAGCTTTAGACTATCAAGGTTCAAGCCCTTATGTTGATGACAACATCATTTCTTATATCACCTACATACCCACACTTGCTGCAACTGCTTGGTATCATAAAAAAGTAGACACATCAGGAAATTTTGAAGCCTTTATAGATGCGAGCCGAAAATTTGCAGTTGATGAATTACTACCAGCATTATTTAAGGGTAATGCCCTTAGTAAAGCTGACAGAACGCGAATTGTTGACGGTCTTCACCGTTATACAGGGCTAAGCAAACAATATATTGAGCAGGTTGATTTACGCATTAACGCCTTTAGATTCGCTAAAGAGTTATTGCGTGATGAGGGTGTCGCAGTAGGCTTGCTTGATGGACGTTATAAGCTTGATGAGAGAGACGATTTAACTGCGGCTCCTAAGCAAGATGCGTCAAAAGTGATAGGGCCAGCATATAAAGCAGCATTGATGAAATACATGCGCACAGATTTAAACGTACAGTGGAAAAGAAAATACTTAAACCCTGGTGACCCTGAGTTATCAGATAACTGGCGCTGGCGTACTGCTCCTGATGGACAAGGATGGGAGCCAAGATACGTCAATACCGCGCCAGATTTATCTTATGTGCTTCGCAGTAATCCGCAAATGAAAGTGATGGTCGCCTCTGGTTATTACGATATTGTCACGCCATTTTTTGATGCAGAATACACCTTAAACAGACACGGTATATACGCTGATAAAATTGACTATCACTATTATCACGGTGGTCACATGATGTATGTTCACGAACCAGCAAGAGTATCGTTGTTAAATGATACGCGAGAGTTTATTAAAAAGCAGGTGAGCCAAAACCAGCGATAATAGCTAGGGTTATTGTGCCAAACCTTGTGTTTGGCACAATCTGCAAAATGAACTTACTGAGGTGATAGAAAAAGGTGAGCAACTTCACCTTAAAATTGTTAACTTTAGAGTAGACTTTAACTACTCAGTCTTTTCCTTAAACTCACACAAATCTTCGATAATACAGCTGCCGCATTTAGGCTTACGTGCAGTACACACATAGCGGCCATGCAGGATTAACCAGTGATGTACATCGACCTTAAATTCTTTAGGTACCACTTTTTCTAATTTTTGTTCAACAGCCACCACATCTTTACCCATGGCAAACTTAGTGCGGTTAGAAACGCGGAAAATATGCGTATCAACAGCAATAGTCGGCCAGCCAAAGGCACAGTTTAAAACAACATTCGCAGTCTTTCTGCCAACACCGGGTAATGCTTCGAGCGCTTCACGATTTTCTGGTACTTCTGAGTTATGTTTATTGACCAGAATTTCACACATTTTATAGACATTATTGGCTTTAGAATTAAACAAACCAATGGTCTTGATGTAATCACGAAGGCCTTCAAGGCCTAAATCAAGAATCGCTTGAGGCGTGTTAGCAACAGGGAATAGCTTGCGGGTTGCCTTATTAACACCCACATCTGTTGCTTGTGCTGATAAGGTAACCGCAACTAACAACTCAAACGGGCTTGAATATTCAAGCTCTGTTTCTGGGTGCGGGTTTTGCTCACGAAGACGAGATAAGATCTCATAGCGTTTTTCTTTATTCATGGTGGCGTAAAGCACGCAGTGACGGTGCGTGCTCTCCTTTAAGTTAAACTTGTTACTCGGGCTCTTGGGCCTTTTTCTACTTCTGGAGTAACAACTTGCTTAGATTTTATTTGTGTATCAATGACATTTTTTGCAGCAATCAGTAAACCAAGTCCTAAAAAGGCACCCGGTGGTAAGATAGCTAATAAAAATTGGTTATCAAAACTGAATACTTCAATTCGAAGTGCAGCAGCCCATGGCCCTAATAATAAATCAGCACCATCAAATAGTGTACCTTGACCAATAAGCTCTCGCATTGCCCCTAGCACCACTAAAACTAACATAAAGCCAAGTCCCATCATAAGTCCGTCAAAGGCTGAAAGTGGCACCGTATTTTTAGAGGCGAATGCTTCTGCGCGGCCGATAATGGCGCAATTGGTAACAATTAGTGGAATAAAAATCCCCAATGATTGATAAAGCCCAAATGTATAGGCATTCATCATTAGCTGAACTATCGTTACAAAGCCTGCGATGATCATCACAAAAACAGGAATACGAATATCTTTAGGCACCCAGTTACGCACAATCGATACGGTGACGTTAGAACCAACCAGTACTAATAACGTTGCTAAACCTAGACCTAATGCATTGGTAATCGTAGAAGTAACGGCAAGTAGCGGGCATAAGCCTAATAACTGCACAAGGGCAGGGTTATTGGCCCACATGCCATCTTTAAATAAGGTTTTAACTTGGCTCATTACTTGGCTCCTTGACAGATGTTTGGTGCAGCAAACAAGTTATCAAATTCAGCTTGTGCAAACAGCACAGCTTGTTTTACTGAGCCGACAACGGCACGCGGTGTAATGGTTGCGCCAGTAAACTGATCAAATTGGCCACCATCTTTTTTAACTGCCCAGCGGCTGTCATCTTCAGGAAGTACATTTTGCCCTTTGAAAAGGGTGATCCAGTCTGATTTTTTGACCTCAACTTTATCGCCAAGGCCCGGTGTTTCTTCGTGTTTAGTGACACGAACACCCGCTATTTCACCATTGGCAAAAACCGCCGTTAATAAGTTGATATCGCCGCTATAACCACTTGGTGTTACATGGCGCATCACTAAAGCATACGGCTTGTTATCTTTGTAAGCTCGATAAATAACTTGATCTGGACGTGGCCCAAGGCGCTCATCGGTGATCACAACACAATCTTTGTAAAGTTGATTGTCGTAATGATGGGCATCAAGTACTTGTTGCAGCTGCTCTGCAAGTTGTTGCTTTTCTTGCTCTTCAATACGCTCAGCAGTCAGGCTATGAGTCAGGGCTACAGTGCCTGTGGTAATGAGCGCAAATGCGGTAAGAATAGCGCCATTTTTAGTCATTGAGGAAAGGATCATTATTTCACTCCATGGCCGTAAGTACGTGGTTGCGTATAGTAATCAATCAGAGGCACTGCCATATTTAATAGCAATACACTAAATGCCACTGCATCAGGGTAACCACCAAAAGTACGAATTAAGTAAACAAGCAGACCAATTAACGCGCCGTAAATCAAACGGCCTCTATTTGTTGTTGATGCAGAAACCGGATCGGTAGCAATAAAAAATGCACCTAACATGGTCGCACCACTGAATAAGTGAAATACCACGCCTGGCTCTGTGCCCGGGGCTGCGATATAACCAATACCACTGCACACTGCTAATGAGGCTAAAAAGCTCACTGGGATATGCCAATTAATGATTTTAGCTTTTAATAAATAAAGACCACCGACTAAAAAGCCGAGGTTAACCCAGCCCCAACCTAGGCCAAACCAGTCATTAAAAAGAGGCTTACTCATGCTCTCAGCCACCGTTAGGTGATGGGCGACATCTGTTTTAACGGTATCAAGCGGCGTTGCCATCGTTGTGCCATCAATCGCTACACGTAACTGATCGACACTAAATCCAGCGCTGGTAAAGCCATTGAAAATAACAGACAGCTGTTGTGAAAAGCTTATCGGAGATGCTAGTAAATCACTAACAGGTAACCAGCTGGTCATTTGCACCGGAAACGATACAAGTAGTAATACATAAGCTGCCATCGCAGGGTTAAATAAATTAAAGCCAAGGCCGCCATAAAGCTGTTTTACAATAACAATTGCAAACATACAGCCAATTACGATAATCCACCAAGGTGCTAAAGGTGGAATACTTAACGCCAGTAATACGCCTGTTAACCACGCACTACCATCACTGAGTGTTGGCCAAACTTTGCGTTTACGAAGTAGTAAAACAGCGGCTTCACAGGCGCTTACTGTAATAAGCGCGAGAACAAGCTGAATTAACACAGCGCTACCAAAGAAGAAAACTTGCGCGATTAAGCCTGGAATACACGCAGCAATCACTGTCATCATCAATCGGCTTAATGATTTATGGCTATGATTATGCGGCGAACTCGCCATGGTTAGTTTCATGACTTATCGTTTCCTTCTTGTTGTAACTTTTTCGCTTTAGCTTTTGCAATGGCACGAGCGACCGCTGCTTTTTTCTTATCTTCGCTAGACTCAGGTTCATCAACCTGCGGTTTTGAATTAGCCTCATCGCTTGAAGCATCTAGTTGCTGTGATGAATCGTCACTCTGCGCCTGCTCTTTCGCGGCTTTTTTCGCTTTTGCTCGGGCAATAGCAGCGGCAACAGCAGCCTTTTTCTTATCTTCGCTAGACTCAGGTACATCAGATTGCGGCTTTGAATTAGCCTCATCGCTTGAATCATCAAGTTGCTGTGATGAATCGTCACTCTGTGCTTGCTCTTTCGCGGCTTTTTTCGCTTTAGCGCGAGCAATAGCAGCGGCAACAGCAGCCTTTTTCTTATCTTCGCTAGATTCAGGGGCATCAGATTGCGGCTTTGAATCAGCCTCATCGCTTGAATCATCAAGTTGCTGTGATGAATCGTCACTCTGTGCTTGTTCTTTAGCGGCTTTTTTTGCTTTAGCGCGGGCAATGGCGGCAGCAACAGCAGCTTTCTTATCATCTACTGGTGCGCTATCTTCTTCAGCTTCAGTTTGATTTTCAGCAGCTTGCGCCGCTTTTTTCGCTTTGGCACGAGCGATAGCAGCTGCAACAGCGGCTTTTTTATCATCAACTGGTGTTGCTTCTTCTTCAGCTTCAGTTTGATTTTCAGTAGCTTGTGCGGCTTTTTTCGCTTTAGCGCGGGCAATAGCTGCAGCAACGGCGGCCTTTTTATCGTCTTTAGGTGCTGTGTCTGCTTCTGGGTTCTCTTCAGCGGTTTGCGCGGCTTTTTTTGCTTTAGCACGGGCAATGGCGGCAGCGACAGCTGATTTTTTATCATCTTTATCGACGCTTTCTTCACCTTGCTCTTGTGCTTTTTGCTCTTTGTATTTACGTGCTTGTTCTTTACGTGCTGCACGCTCTTTAGCTACTTCAGAGTTATCAGGCTCAAGCTCTGCACCTTGCTTTTTCGCTTTCGCACGGGCAATAGCAGCAGCGACAGCTGATTTACTGTCTTTATCATCAGATTTAGCTTTAACTCGGGCGAGTGCATCAGCCACTTTTTGTTTTTCGCCATCTGACTTAGCAGCTGGTTTACGTTTGTGGCGGTTTTGGCGCTCTTCTTGTTCGCGCTCTAAGCGTTCTTTACGCGCTTCAAAACGTTCTTTTGCTCGCTCTGCTTTAATTTGCTCTGCTTGCTGCTCTTTTATTTCAGCTTTAGCAACGCGATAGTACTGTACCAAGGGGATTTCGCTAGGGCATACATAAGCACAGGCACCGCATTCGATACAATCGAATAAATTGTGCTCATTGAGTTTGTCGTATTCTTTAGACTTAGCAAACCATTGTAATTGCTGAGGTAACAAAGAAGCAGGGCAGGCGTCAGCACAGGCACTACAACGAATACAGGCTTTTTCATCACCCGGCTCAGCAAGCTCTTGGTGATCTGGTGCTAAAATACAGTTTGTGGTTTTAACGACACCAATGCGCACGGTTGGTAAGGTAAAGCCCATCATTGGACCGCCCATAACCACACGTTGCTGTGGAACTGGCGAAAAGCCTTGGCAATCTAATAAATGTTTTATTTCGGTGCCTAGTAAAGCCCACACATTACCCTGTTTATGAATGGTGTTACCCGTTACTGTCACCACGCGTTCAATCAGAGGTTTACCTTCATTTACGGCTTGATTTACCGCAAACAAAGTACCGACATTTTGCACCAACATACCAATATCGGCAGGAATACTTCCACTTGGGACTTCTTTGCCCGTTAGCAGTTTAATTAGCTGTTTTTCACCGCCAGAAGGGTAAACCGTTGGCACTGTTTGCACTATGATGCTGTCGTTATGTTGTGCTGCTTGTTTCATGGCAGCAATAGCATCGGGTTTATTGTCTTCGATGCCAATAATCGTTAACTGTGGATTTAACAGCTGCTGCATTAATTCAATGCCAGCGATTATGCCATCGGCATGCTCGCGCATTAGCATATCATCAGCGGTGATATAAGGTTCACACTCAACGGCATTAACAATTAAAAACTCAATGGCTTTTCGGGTATCTGCTTTTACATAAGTTGGGAAACCAGCGCCGCCCATACCTGCAATACCGCTTTGGTGAATAATATCAACAAGCTCATCATGGGAAAGTGTTTTTGCATCAGACACAGGGTGAAGCTCACACCATTTATCTTCACCATCAGGTTCAATAATCACGCTAAGCTCAGGCAATGCTGATGGATGAGCAGATGGCATTGGGCAAATATCGCTAATAAGTCCAGATGTTGGTGCGTGCACAGGCACAGACCAATTACCGCTCGGTTTAGTTAATGCTTGGCCTTTAAGTACCTGTTGGCCTTTTTCAACAATTAGTTTGCCGTTAGCACCAATGTGTTGTTTTAAAGATACAACAAGCTTATCTGGTAGTGGCAGTCTTGCAATTGCGTGTGTTGTTGATTGCAGCTTTTGACCTGGTGGGTGAATGCCCCCAGGTATAGACCACACTTTGCCTTGTTTAATTTGATCTATTAACTTTTCCATCTGTGCTCCTAATCTACCTGAGTCACAGGGATTGCGTTTAATTGCCATTTCCAAGTTTGTTTGGTTTCTTTTACAGGCAGCATATCAATACAGTCTACAGGGCACGGTTCAACACATAAGTCACAACCAGTACATTCATCGATTAATACAGTGTGCATTTGGCGGGTTGCGCCGACAATCGCATCAACAGGGCAGGCTTGAATACATTTGGTACAACCAATACATTCATCTTCACGAATATAGGCAACGGTTTTAACAGGATCTGCTTGCTCACCGCCAGCCAGCGGTTTTGCTTCAACACCCATTAAATCAGCGAGTTTTTTTACCGTGGCTTCGCCGCCTGGTGGGCATTTATTGATTTCGTCACCATTGGCGATCGCTTCAGCATATGGACGACAGCCAGGGTAGCCGCATTGGCCACATTGTGTTTGCGGTAAAATGGTATCAATTTGGTCAACAATAGGGTTGCTCTCAACGCGAAAACGCACGGCGGCAAAACCTAAAATTAAACCAAATATTAGCGCTAATGAACCTAACGCTATCAAAGCATAAAACAAGGTCATATTAAAACTTCACTAATCCTGTAAAACCCATAAAGGCCATCGACATCAGGCCTGCGGTGATCATAGCAATTGACGCACCTTTAAATGGTGCAGGGACGTCTGCAGCTGCCAAGCGTTCACGTAAAGCTGCAAATAAAACCAGTACAAGAGAAAAACCAACAGCTGCACCAAAACCATACACAGCAGATTGCAAGAACGAATGATCTTCTTTGATATTTAGTAGAGCAACACCTAACACGGCACAGTTGGTGGTAATAAGCGGTAAGAAAATCCCTAATAAGCGATAAAGTGTCGGGCTGGTTTTTCTTACCACCATTTCAGTAAATTGCACGACTACCGCTATCACTAGAATAAAGCTCATAGTGCGTAAAAAGGCGATATCAAGTGGAATCAAAATATAATGATTCACTAGGTAACTCGTTACAGAAGCTAGTGTAAGCACAAAGGTTGTGGCTAAAGACATACCGATCGCGGTATCTAACTTACCTGATACACCCATAAAAGGGCATAAACCTAAGAACTGTACTAAAACAAAGTTGTTGACTAGCACGGTGCCAATCAATAACAAGACATATTCTGTCATGCGTGCCTCACGAGTTTAAAATCGGCACTATTATCCTTTTTTCTGGGGGCTGACACAACACATCAGGGACGAATAGCTAAAATTAACAAAGCTGTTTATGATTAAACTGTTAAAGCAAGGTTAATGAATAGAATAGGCCCAAAAAACGTGTGGTTTTTTGGGCCATGGGTAGGGGGCTTAAATGTCTTTTGGCTTTTCGATGTAATAGCCTTGTACGCCATCTAAACATAAAGTTTCAATGATATGTTTCTCTTCTTGGCTCTCAACACCTTCTGCAAAAACACTCACGCCAATACGGTGAGCAAGATCAACCATTAAGCGCATAAAATATTGATTATTTTTATCTTCTTCAAGGCCGCGGGTATAACTTGCATCCATTTTGATGAAATCAGGTTTTAAGTCTCTAAAGAATTTAAATGACGTTAAACCAACACCAAAACGCTCTACAGTGATACGCGCACCTACACGATGCACCATATCGATAAAGCGTTTACTTGCTTTAATATTTTGTTGTAAGCCAAACTCGCTCACTTCAAATATAAGCTTAGAGGCGATATTACTGTCTTTTAATAGGCGGCGCTCAAGCCAGATCACAAATTGATCATTATGGGCACTTGATGCAGTGACATTAATGCCAAAGAATTTCTCAGAAAAATTACGAGTCTTAATTTTGTCCAGAGTAGTATCTATAATCAATCGATCAATTTCCATTGCCATTTCTAGCTTTTCAGCCATAGCTAAAAATGAAGCCGTTGGTAATGTTTGGTTCTCAGCAGTTTTAAATCTTACTTGAACCTCAGCATAAGCTTTAACGCTCTTACCAACCGGCATAATATTTTGCATTACTAAATGTACACGTTTAGCTTCAATAACTTCGTTAATCACTTTACGCCAGTTCTGGTTACCAAAACCTGCGCTAGCATTATTTACTAAGTCTGTTTCTCGTTGTACATGCCAAGCATTTGCTTGTTTTGACTGCGCCATACTCATTGCATTATCAACAACTGAAAGCAGCTCACCTAAAGGCTTACCTTTTTCATAACCAACGATACCTGTATTTGCTACAGAGCTTAATTCTTGGTTTTGTTGATATTGAGTGAAACGAGATTGTAGATTATCACCAAAGCGTTCAGCTTCTTTTAGTGGTGTGTTCGGTAATACCACAGCAAAATCTGAGCTATTTAAACGAAAAACTTGGCTATTTGTGTACGTGCCACTGATATGTTTGATGATATCAGCAACACCTTTAACGTACTCGTCACCTTTCTGGTAGCCACGAGTTTGGTTTATTGCTTGTAACTCACTGCAACGCACCATGGCAAGCGAGCCAAAGGTGCTTTTATCTGAGTTTTCAATATTTTTCTCGTAATACTCAACAAACATGTTGCGGTTACCTAAGTTGGTTACAACATCTTTGTACGCTTCTTTTTTAATATTTAGCGCGTTATTTTGAATATCATCATGTTTTGTCTGTAAAAAGTGAGACAAACGATTAAACGAAGGGATTAAATCTTTACTTAGCTTTTTAATTCGCGACGTGTCTATCGCTTGTTCAAGGTCGCCACCTACCTGATTCTGGTTAATGTATATATCAACAATATCAGCAATAGTGGTGCTGATTTTACGATTAAGTCGCTTAAACATGCTCTTCATGAAGAAAATAGGGAGAAGGGCAATAAGACCAGAAACCAAGATAACAACGAACATCGCCTGCTGCATTAAATTGGCAAGGCTTTGTGCATTAATAGTAAATTCAACTTTTATATCAGAAGCGTTGTTAACAGCAAATTGCGGACGGATAGAATTAAATGAACTGTTAACCATCTCTGCTAGAAGCGGAAGCGACTCTGATGATTGAACTGCTACAAGGGTTTTACCAGCGTGATCACGAAGAGTAAAGCTTGAAAAGATACTCGCATCAGCAAATGTACGTTGGATTTTCTCTGCAGATAAGTCATCCATTGTTAAGTCGCTAATGTATGAATTAACGGTCAGTTGTGCTTTTTTTTGCGTATCACTCACTGAGCTATCAAAACTAAGAGCAACTAGATAGCCACCTAAAACGGTAAACAGTAACCAAGATATAAGTTGTATAAATATTAGTTTTTTAAAACCAGCCATTTTTCTTATCTTTTAAAAGCGAAAAGGAAGGAATCAATTCCTTGATTCATTGCTGTAATAATTTTGCATCATATTCTACAGCAAAGTATAGAAATTACTTAAAGTAGAGTAGATTATATGCGCTTTAAAGTCTAATACAATCGAAGAATAGTTGTAGATGAAAGTTTAATAGATTCTTGGAGTTGGCTCCCCCTCCCCGACTCGAACGGGGGACCTGCGGATTAACAGTCCGTCGCTCTAACCAACTGAGCTAAGGGGGAACTAAATAGAGTAGTGTGGTGCTATGATTTGGCTCCCCCTCCCCGACTCGAACGGGGGACCTGCGGATTAACAGTCCGTCGCTCTAACCAACTGAGCTAAGGGGGAACTAAATAGAGTAGTGTGGTGCTATGATTTGGCTCCCCCTCCCCGACTCGAACGGGGGACCTGCGGATTAACAGTCCGTCGCTCTAACCAACTGAGCTAAGGGGGAACTAAATAGAGTAGTGTGGTGCTATGATTTGGCTCCCCCTCCCCGACTCGAACGGGGGACCTGCGGATTAACAGTCCGTCGCTCTAACCAACTGAGCTAAGGGGGAACTGAAAAATGAGTTGGCTCCCCCTCCCCGACTCGAACGGGGGACCTGCGGATTAACAGTCCGTCGCTCTAACCAACTGAGCTAAGGGGGAAGCGTCATGCCTTTCAACGGGGCGAAATATTAATGACAGCATTGCAAAGTGTCAACATAAAAACTTCATAAATTCAAAAAAGAAGCTTATTCGATGTTTTTATGTTCGATCTGAGCAAAATATGGCTTGAAATCATGTTGGATAGCGCAATTCAGTTAAAGTTTTATGTCGCTAAAACGCTATCATTGCATTTTTTTTGAGCAGGCTTGTGGTTTTAAACGTCAAAAAAGTATTAGTTAAGATGTTTTTTACAATTTAACGGAGAAAATAATTACTTATCTAGTATTTGTATTTATCACAAAACGACAGTACTGAATTTTTAAACACCGGTATGTTTGTAACTGTATCGAGTCGTATTTTTTAGCTGTATTTATCTCACAGAAACGATAGGTTTTTTTGCCAATAAATAAATATGGCAGTTTAACAAAGCTTAGTTGGTGTTTTTTTAATCATTTAAATCAGTTGTTTAGTTTTAAAAAAAGCTACTGCATCCTTGTTTGTTGTTTTCATTTTTGGTTCAGGCTGTAGAAATTTTTGCTGATTTCTATTGCGGAACAATTAAAAGGCTTAAAATAATACACTTCAGTCTTTAAGCTTAACTCAAAGATCGATAGCTGTTAAAAGCCTTTATATTTGCGGCTTACAGAGAGTTATCCACGATTTCTGTGGATAACTCTGTTTATGAAACTTTAAGAACAGCGTTGATGCCAGAAATATAGGGCGCTCTAGCAATTTCAAGCATTTAATTCAGTTTTTTTAAATCTAATTAAATCAGTGGGTTAATATTTTTACCTGAAGCCATGCTGAATTGATTAGTAAAATTATTTGTGACGATGAAACAAAAGTATTTAGTGTGTAAAAAAACAGCGATATCTGCCTTTTAATTGTAATAAAGATATTAATGATGTTTGTATTTTGTTTTTTATAGGGGTTAGTCACTATTTATCAATGAAAGCATCAAAATAAGGAGTTTTATCTATCTCGTTTGTTTCTTTTAATAAAGCATAGCTTGCAAGCCGAGGATGCTTTAAACTTACAAGCTAAGATAAAGAGGCAAAATATTCTTATGAGCGTGACACCGCAGAGCAAATCTAAACCTGATCTTTTAAACTCTCCCATTCTGCCGACCTTAAAGAAAATGACCATTCCGATGATTTTTGGAATGATTACACTAATGATGTTTAATTTGGTAGATACCTTTTTCATCAGTTTACTTGGAACTGAACCTCTCGCTGCGGTGAGTTTTACGTTTCCCGTGACGTTTACCGTTATCAGCCTTGCTATCGGTTTAGGAATAGGCACTTCAGCAGTTATTGCAAAAGCACTTGGCAGCGACAAGCTAGACGAGGCGCGCTTTGATGCAAGTATGTCATTACTTGTCGCTGTTGTTATGGTGTTTTCTTTATCGGTTGTCGGTTATGTATTTATCGAACCTATTTTTAAATTACTTGGGGCTGGGGAGTTAGTACTGCCTTTGATCCATGATTACATGAGTGTGTGGTTTTTAGGCAGTGTATTTTTAATTACCCCAATGGTCGGAAACTCTGTGCTACGTGCCAGTGGCGATACTAAAACACCGAGCATAGTAATGGGTGGGGCGGGGCTCATTAATGCCATTTTAGACCCTATGCTTATTTTTGGTTTTGGGCCTATCCCCGCTTTAGGAATTCAAGGTGCAGCCATCGCAAGTGTCATAGCTTGGGCAGTGGCAGTAATTATCATCCTTTATATTCTTGCTGTTAAGAATGGGTTGTTAAGTTTGCATGCTGGTTCGCAAACGCCATTGAGCTCAATTCGAAAAGTCCTAAAAATTGGTTTACCTGCGGCTGGCGCAAATATGTTAACGCCAATTGCAATGGCTGTCATGACAGCATTAGTGGCTAAACATGGTCCTGAAGCCGTCGCGGCGTTTGGTGTAGGAAGCCGAATTGAATCTATTGCAAGCCTTGTAGTACTTGCTTTGTCGATGACCTTGCCGCCATTTGTTAGTCAAAACTTTGGGGCGGGTAAGTTTGAACGTGTCAAAGAAGCCTACACAAAAACTTTAAAGTTTGTGATGATTTGGCAGTTCGCTATTTATATTTTACTGCTGTTAACCTCTGGTTTTATCGCTGATGTATTTGGTAAAGAGCAAGCAGTAATGGATGTGATTAAGCTATTCATTTATATTTTGCCGCTAAGTTATGGTCTGCAAGGAATAATTATCTTATCTAACTCTTCATTTAATGCCCTGCATAAGCCAATGAATGCACTGATTTTAAGTGTGGTTCGTCTGTTTGTTTTTTATGTACCTTTTGCTTATGTTAGCAGTGAAATTGCCGGTTTAAAAGGACTCTTTATTGGTGCAGCCATCGGTAATTTATTTACGGCAGTGGTAGCCTATAAATGGTTCATCAAAGAAGTTGATGGGTTAAGTGAGTCATATATGAAGGAGTGTCATTCATGAGCGACCATTTCCAACTAGTTTCTAAATTTAAGCCAAGTGGTGACCAACCAACGGCGATAGCACAGTTAAAAGATGGCCTTGAGGCTGGGCTTGCTCATCAAACATTATTAGGGGCTACAGGGACGGGTAAAACCTTCACCATGGCCAATATTATTAATGATTTGAATCGCCCAACCATTATCATGGCACACAATAAAACACTCGCTGCACAGCTTTATGGCGAAATGAAAGAGTTTTTCCCGCATAACGCGGTTGAGTATTTTGTATCTTATTACGACTATTACCAGCCAGAAGCTTATGTTGTTGCCAGTGATACTTTTATAGAAAAAGATGCGTCTATCAATGAGCACATTGAGCAAATGCGCTTAAGTGCTACCAAAGCGCTATTAGAAAGACGCGATACAATTATTGTGGCCTCGGTATCTGCTATTTATGGTTTGGGCGACCCTGACTCATATATGAAGATGATGCTATTGCTGAAGGTTGGTGAAACCGTTGATCAGCGCGATATGCTGCGTCGTCTTGCTGAGCTGCAATATACACGAAACGATATTGAATTTAGCCGTGGTACATACCGTGTTCGTGGTGAAGTAGTTGATATATTTCCGGCTGAATCTGACACTTATGCCGTTCGTGTGGAAATGTTTGACGATGAAATTGAGCGCTTAAGTATTTTTGATCCGCTAACAGGGGCTGTTGAGAAGCACATAGTACGCGCGACTATTTACCCGAAAACGCACTATGTAACACCCCGTGAAAAAATTCTCGATGCCATAGATAAAATTAAAGATGAGTTGAAAGACCGCCGAGCTCAATTACTCAGTGCCAACAAACTTGTCGAAGAGCAACGTATTGCGCAGCGTACCCAGTACGATATTGAAATGATGACCGAGCTTGGTTATTGCTCAGGCATCGAAAACTACTCGCGTTACTTATCTGGTAGAACACCGGGCGATCCGCCGCCGACTTTACTTGACTACTTACCCGATGATGCATTGATGATCATTGATGAATCACACGTTACAGTGTCGCAAATTGGCGCTATGTACAAAGGTGACAGAAGCCGCAAAGAAAACCTTGTTGAGTATGGCTTTCGCTTGCCATCGGCATTAGATAACCGCCCATTACGCTTTGAAGAATTTGAAGCCATCGCACCGCAAACTATTTATGTGTCGGCAACACCTGGTGACTTTGAGCTAGAGCGCTCATCAGGGGAGGTTGCAGAGCAGGTCATTCGTCCAACCGGGCTTATTGACCCTGAAATCGAAGTGCGCCCTGTGGGCACCCAAGTTGATGATTTACTATCAGAAATATATAAACGGGTTGAAGTGAACGAGCGGGTACTTGTAACCACTTTAACTAAGCGTATGGCAGAAGATTTAACCGATTATCTCAACGACCATGATGTAAAAGTGCGTTACTTGCACTCAGATATCGACACCGTTGAACGGGTCGAAATTATCCGCGATTTGCGTGCTGGTGTATTTGACGTGTTAGTGGGCATTAACTTATTACGAGAAGGTCTCGACATGCCAGAGGTTTCACTGGTTGCGATACTTGATGCTGATAAAGAAGGTTTCTTACGTTCTACTCGTTCGCTTATTCAAACCATAGGTCGTGCTGCTCGTCACTTAAATGGTAAAGCGATTTTGTATGGCGACCGCATTACTAATTCTATGCGACAAGCCATTGACGAAACAGATCGCCGCCGCGAAAAGCAACAAGCTTATAACCTTGAGCACGGTATTGAGCCGCAAGCACTGGTGAAAAGTATCACCGACATTATGGATGTGGGCGAAGAAGCAAGTCCTAAAGACAACCTTAAAGTGGTGCGTAAAGAGTCTAAGAAAGTGCTCAGTGCAAAAGATATTGCCAGCCAAATCAAAACCCTTGAAGCGAAAATGCATGCCTATGCCAGCGATCTTGAGTTTGAAAAAGCGGCGTCTGTGCGTGATGAAATTCACGAATTACAACAACAGTTAATTAATTAAAGATGATGACAAACGATTTTTCTGCCATTTTAAATGCATTAGCAGAGGCTCCTCTTGCTGCAAATGAACTATGTCGTGTATTTCATGGCCGTGGCCACTCAGTGGCTGAGCTGAGCCACATTAATTTGGATTTTTATCCGCCCGCACTCTTTTTAGTTTCATATGAAGAAATTGAAGAACAAGCACTTGCGCAATTAACAGATACCCTGTGGCAATGGGCGCAAGAGAACGCGCCTGAGCTTGTGAGTGCATTGGTTTACCAGCAGCGCAGCGGTATTAATACCCGTAATACCCTTATGTTTGGTGAATTGCCGCAAGAGCATTTAGTGAGTGAAAATGGCATTAAGTTTAAAGTCGATTTATTGAGTCGCCAAAATACCGGGATTTTCCCTGATATGCGCCGTGGCCGTGAGTTTGTTCAAGCCAATAGTAAAAATGCAAAAGTGCTCAATCTGTTTTCATATACTTGTGGT
Organism: Pseudoalteromonas sp. PAR1; assembly: GCF_947311895.1. Lineage (NCBI taxonomy): Bacteria > Pseudomonadati > Pseudomonadota > Gammaproteobacteria > Alteromonadales > Pseudoalteromonadaceae > Pseudoalteromonas > Pseudoalteromonas sp. PAR1. The sequence continues at coordinate 26,010 of NZ_CAMZMY010000033.1, forward strand.
TTTTCTGTTGCAGCAATGCAGGGTGGGGCAGACCAAGTTATAAATATGGATATGAATAAAGGTGTGCTGCGCACGGGTAAACAAAATCATCAGCTAAATGGTTTTGAGCAAGGTGTGAGTTATTTCCCGCACGATATTTTAAAATCATTTGGTAAACTAAAAAAATCAGCGCCCTATGAATTGATCATCGTTGATCCACCTAGCTTCCAAAAGGGCAGCTTTATATTGACTAAGGATTATCAAAAAATTCTACGTCGTTTACCTGAGCTGTTGAATGAAAACACCCAGTTATTACTGTGTGCCAATAGCCCTGAGCTTTCAGAGCAGGCGTTTAAAGATCTCATTACCGAGCATACACAAGGTGCAATTAGTTTTGTTGAGCGACTAGCTCCTACAGATGGCTTTGTTGAGGTAGACAGTGATCGCAGCTTAAAAGCGTTAGTTTATAAAACAGCAAACTAATGGCACTGAGTAAACGGCTTTCAGCCATCGTTGATGTGGTTGATTCAGATTATGATGAGATCTGGGATTGTTGCTGCGATCACGGTTTGTTAGGGATTGAGCTTTTACAGCAAGATAAAGCACCGCTTATACATTTTGTCGATATTGTGCCTGAGTTGATGCAGGCACTAAGTGATAAACTCGAACGTTTTGCTACAAGTGAGCAACGCGGTCGTTGGCAGGTACATTGCCAAGATGTGGCAATGATTACACCAGACCCACAAAAACGCCACCTAGTTATTATTGCTGGGGTGGGCGGAGAGTTGTTAGTGCAGTTCTTAGCGAAGATTGTTAGCCAAAACCCAAATACTTACATCGACTTTATTGTTTGCCCTGTACATCACAGTTATCAAGTTCGCAGTTATTTACAAACACTACAATTAGGGCTCGTGTCTGAGCAGTTGGTTTGTGAAAATAAACGCTTTTACGAAATCATCGTAATGAGTGCGTCATCATCGCAGCTCATCACCCGCATTGGACAGCAAATGTGGCAACTAACAAGTAAAGAGCACCAAGCTTATTTAAAGCAATTATGTGCTCATTACCAACGCATGTTGAATCAAGACGCCGATTATTATCAGCCAGTGCTTGATCAATACAGTGCATTATTATCTTAATTAGAGCTAACTTAATTAAAGTTTATTAATCTCTTGTTTTACGTTGTAGCTTGAATCGGTGACAATGGCTTCGAGCGTTTGCACACGCTCTCTTAACTCTTGCAGCTCTTTTGTCACTTCTGCTACATGCTCGTTCGCTTCTTTTGAATTTTTTAAGGTGCGTGATTTGAATTCGAGATGCTTTTTATACATATCATAAATCACCCCAGATCCCACAGATATCAGCACAATTAACACCACCATGGTAGTACCTGACATACACTTCTCCTTCCATTTTTAGTCCCTAATAGAGTATAGGTTGTATTTAAAAATGCAATTTGCATTCTGTTACAAGGTGTTTCGTTTTAAAAACGGCTTGATACGGATAAAGCCAGTGACCAGCATGGTGCCTGCTATAACACACAGTGCGCCAACTAAGGTATTCGGCCCAATTTGTTCATCTAAAATTAGATTACCCCATATTATGCCAAATAGTGGAATCAAAAAGGTAACAGTCAGTGCTGAGGTTGGGCCAATATCATCAATCAAACGGAAAAACAGGATATATGCTACAGCAGTACACAGCACACCGAGTGCCACTACACCAAGCATAACTTCGTTACTTGGCATTTCTCTGGCAGGAATAATAAAAATAAGCGGGAGTACCATAATACTTGCCGCCCACATACTGCCATGGGCATTATCAAAAGCAGACAACTTTGGTGCATGTTTGGTGTAATGGGATGCAATGGCATAACTGAGTGAAGCACACAGCGCAGCAACAATTGCCGTAATGGCTTGGCTGTCGATAGTGAGACTATTTTGCCCCACTAAAATGGCCACGCCCGTTAAACCTAACAGCAAGCCAAGCAGCATACTTTTAGTGGGTTTAGTTTTGCTCCAAATAATACCGACGATGGCACCCCAAATTGGGGTTGTTGAGTTTAATATTGATAAGGTTGAAGCGTTAATTGTTTGTGCTGCATAAGCAAACAATAAAAAGGGAATGGCGGAATTAAGCGCACCAATAATGAAAAAATGCTTTTTGTGGGTCGCGAACGCAAGTTTCTTGCGTAAGTACAACGCAAAAATAAACAGTGTAATTGCTGCAAAGCCAACTCTTAACTCAATTAATACCGCAGGGCCTAAGCTATTCGCTGCCATGCGCATAAATAAGAAGGAAGCGCCCCAAATAGCAGCAAGGATGAACAGGCGTAATAAACTTGGCAATGACATGGTTTTACATTCTTAATTTTTAAAACCTGAGCATAACAAATTTATGCCCCAATACTCGCCATTTTCGGACTATTAATCAGTTGATTGTGGAAGTTTTTTTTCGAAGTCAGATTTAACGATTTCTAATGCTGCTAAAACGTCTTCGGCAGGCACATCGTTTTGCTCTAAGAGCATAATGAGATCAACAGCGATTTTTATGTAGTCAGGAGCATTTTCTAAGTCACTGCTCATTTTGTAATTCCTTTTTTTTCGCAACTTGGCTGATTGCTACATCGATAGCCGTTTGTACGCGTTGCTCCATTTTTATTCGCTCTGTTTGTGGTAAATAAAATTCCATATCAACGTCATAGCGAATATAGCGAGCAGGTAATTGATTAAGTACGGTACAGCATAAATCCGCCATAATATCATCATTATACAACGAATCTAACTTGCGCTTAGCGATATCTTCAATAACAAGTTTTTCATAGTAATTGTGGATGTCATCATGCAATTTCATATACCAACAACCTAGCAGAAAAGTCATATTTAAGTGTATACCAAGCCTTAGAATAAATCGACAGCGGCTCTAAAAAGCTGACCATGAACATCAACCAAACGGCTTACATTTCGTTGATAGCCACCGCCCATGGCTGCAAAGAGTGGGATTTTTGCTTCCTTTGCTTGGCTTAATACTAAATGGTCACGTTGATACACGCCCTCTAAACTGACTTGAAAGTGTCCTAACTCATCATCCGTTGCGATATCTGCGCCGGCGTTATACAAAATGATATCAGGCTGGTGGAGTCTAATTGTTAAGGCTAATGCTTGATTTACTGTCTCAAGGTATTCAGCATCTGAGGTGCCATGCTCTAAAGCAAAGTCGTAATTTGATTGCTGCTTGATACGTGGAAAGTTTTGCTGGCAATGAATAGAGCAGCTAATTATTTGAGGGTGTGCTTGTGTTACTTCCGCTGTGCCATCACCTTGGTGAACGTCACAGTCAAAGATTAATACGGTATCGGCTTGTTCGCTCTCAATTAAATGTGCTGCGGCTATTGCTAAGTCATTAAAAATACAAAAACCACTACCACAGCTCGTAAAAGCATGGTGATAACCGCCACTTAAGTTAAATGCAGCACCTTGTTGTAGTGCAAATTCAGCACCTTGAATACTTGCACCGACAGAATAAAGTGTTCGTTCGACTAAGGCTTCAGACCAAGGAAAACCCATTTTTTTTATCGCTTTGCTGTCAAGGCTACCTGTCAAAAAAGCGTCGACATAATCAGGGTCATGGCATAGAGTAAGCTGCGCGCGAGTGGCTTTTTGTGGGGTAATGAAGTGCTGCTCATCAATATAGTCGCTAACAAGCTGCCTTAACATGCGATATTTTTCAATCGGAAAGCGGTGACGCTCGGGTAAAGCTAACGCTGAATAACTTGGGTGGTAGTAAAACATTATCTCAGCTGCTGTTTTTCTACTTGTTGAATTTTATCTTCAGTGGCTGAAATTGCTTTTCGACAGCGACCCAAACGAGCGTGTAAAGCTAAGATCTCTTTATTTATTTCAGTGGCCTTTGCTGGGCTAGCTGCATCAAGTTTAAGCTTTCTTTCTTCAATCATTAAAACTAAGCGGCGCTCAAACTCATGGTTTTGCTTGAGCTCATCGTAAAGTTCATGCGAAGACTGCATGATCTTTTTAACTGCTTGTTTATATATTTGTGGCTTGCTCTTGGGTTTAAAACTGTATTTGTTCTCTTTTGCCCACACAGGTGTTGATTTAATAACATTAAAAACAGCCTGAACTTGCTGTGCAATTCGCTCTAAAGCATATTGATAAGCATGGCGATGTTCTGCTGGGGGCAGGTTAGCTAACTCTTCTTCTATTTCAGCTACATAATCTGCAAGTTTCATACTTTTAGTCGCAAATACCGCCTTATCAAACAAACTTGGTTGTGCCTGCATGTAGCGATTTTTAGCAAATAGGTTGCCGTTATCAAATTGGCTTGCTTGATGTTTAAGCCTAGATATTTGCTCGCATAGTTTGTCAAAAGCAGGAGAATGCATTTACAAATAAGCCTCATAGATTAACTTTAATGCTAACACTATAACCACAGTATTAAATACTGGGCGGATCATTTTACTACCAAATTTAATTGCTGAATGCGCACCTAACCAGGCACCTAACATCAAGAAAAAGCCCATTGTTATACCAAGCAAAAAGTTCACATGGCCCAGCGCAACAAAGGTGATCAATGAAATAAAGTTCGAAACAAAGTTCATTGAGCGAGCAAGCCCACAATTTAGCAATAAGCTCATCTTATATAATAGGCTATTTGAGGCAGTCCAAAAGGTGCCAGTACCAGGGCCTGCTAAACCATCAAAAAAACCAAGGCCAAGCCCTTGTAGCCATTGTTTAATTTTGGTTTTGCCATCAAGCTCAGGCAATTCGTTATGCTCAGTCGTACTTAAACTGCCAAAGAGACTGTAACAAGCCACTAAAATAATCACCACCGGTAGTAATTTATTTAAAAACTCAATACTCAAGTAATCTACAACTAATGTACCTACAAGTGCCCCTATGGCAGTTGCTAAAATAGACGCAGCCCAAAACCGGGGGTTAAATAACTTTTTCCGAAAATATGTCACACTTGCAGTTAATGAGCCAAAACTGGCTGCAAGTTTATTGGTCCCTAGAGTGAGATGCGGTGGTAAACCGGCTGTCAATAAGGCTGGTACAGTTAGCATGCCGCCACCGCCAGCAATGGCATCAATAAAGCCTGCAGCCAGCGCTACTGCGCAAAGGAGTGCCCATGTTGTTGGATCTAAAGCTAATTCAAACATTAATAATCAATTTGTCTTTTAAAGGGTGGCAAGGTATCGAGCATGGCTTTGCCATATCGTTTGGTCACTAAACGGCGATCAAGAATAATAATTCGTCCTTGATCATTCTCTTTTCGAAGTAGTCTACCACAGCTCTGTACTAATTTCTTTGCTGCATCAGGTACAGTAATAGACAAAAATGGATTCCCCCCCTTACTTTGCACAAATTCAGCCTGCGCTTCTTCTATTGGTGAGGTAGGCACCGCGAACGGAATCTTTGTAATGACGAGGTTTTCTAAGTATTTACCCGGTAAATCTAGACCTTCTGATAGGCTTTGTGTGCCAAATAAGTAGCTTGCGCGACCTAAGTCAACATTCGCTTTATGCTGTTTCAATAATGCTTCTCGAGACATTTCACCCTGAACTAATACGTCAATTCCTTTGCTGCGCAGTGCTTTTACTACGTGATCCATCTGCCAATAAGAAGCAAACAAGACTAAATTAGCTTTTTTATCATCAAGAAACTTAGGTAATTGTTCAGCCAAGTGATCACTAAAGGCTTTATCTGTTGGCTCGATGTGGCTTGCAGGAATATGCAGTGTTGCTTGTTTAGGATAATCAAACGGCGAGGGTACTTTGATGTATTTGACGCCTTCTTCTTTGGCAAGGCCGCATTCATAAGCAAAATGATCAAATGAGCCAAGTGCAGTTAAAGTAGCTGAACAAAGCACAGCACCAGCACATTGATTCCATAATTTATCTTTTAAGTAATAGCCAACTTCAATAGGGCAATCACTGAGTAAGTGGTCGTGATGGTTCTTATACTCTAGGCGTTTGATCCATCGAGCATGGGGAATACCTTCGCCTTTTGTTGCATAACTAAACCACAACTTGTTTAATAACTCTAGACGGTTAATGTAATGACCACTTTCAGCCAAGATAGGATCAGCTACATAAGGTTTTATATCGCCATCGCTTACGTCTTGTACTAAGGTATCGTGCATTTTGTTTAGTGCTCTTAGAGCATCAAGAGTGGCATCGCTGATATCTTTTGCTTTAGCATGTAAAGATGCAGGGATCTCACCGTGCTCAAAACGATAGGTATCATCACTGTTGTAGTTAAAATCCGCATTATCAAGAATATCACGTACGACTTTTAAGTTTTTTGCAGCATCATTGATACTGTCACTGAGCTTAAAATTTTGCCCAATTGCTTTTTGTCCTACTAATACATTTGCCATTTTGCCAGCAAATTTAACAAGCTTGTCGAGCCAATCTATGGTGCCTTTGATTGTTGCTGCTGCAGATGAGAAGTCTCGGGTGATGTGAGCTAAATGGTGCGCTTCGTCAATTACGTAAATGGTATCGTCAGGCTCGGGAAGAATCTTACCACCACCGAGGTCTAGATCAGCCAGCAGTAAAGAATGGTTGATCACCAACACATCCATTTGCATAAGACGCTGACGCGCCATATGAAAAGGGCACAGCTGATGAGCACGCATTTGTCGTTGGCATGAGTGCTTATCGCAGGCTATTAAATTCCAAACTTTATCGGGGATAGTATCAGCCCAACTATCGCGATCACCTTGCCATTGCTTTTTTGAATAAGCATCATAAAGTTGCTTTAAGCATTTGGTTTCCATATCTGAGAGCGGCGATGATAGGGTCGGCATAAACTCCATTTGCGTTTGGCTGTCGCCATTTACTGCTGCACTGAGTTTTTGCGCACATATATAGCGCTGTCGGCCTTTCACTAAATCAAACTTAATATCAAGGCCAGAGTGTTCTTTAAAAAACGGCAGTTCTTTATTGATTAACTGCTCTTGTAGGGCAACGGTGGCCGTCGAAATCACTAATTTCTTTTTTTTGGCCATCGCCAAAGGCAATGCACCTAAACAATAAGCCAGCGACTTGCCGGTACCTGTACCAGCTTCAATAACACAGATGCGTTGGCTTTTGTGGTACTCGCCAGCCAGCGTTTTTGCTATTTCGGCAACTAAATAGTTTTGACTACTTCTAGGGCGGTAATCGGCGAGGTTATCAGCAACATGCTTATGAATTTGCCGAATTGTTTTTTTTAAAGAGTCAGAAAGCATGCCCAGATAACCTAAAGTATGTATATAATTACAGTAATGAATTTTAGAGATTTAACTGGGCAACTACAAGCGACTTGTTACTTTAATTAGCTAATCCACTTAGCTTTGTTTAACTAAAATGCCTAAATTTCCGAAAAAAGGTCTAATAACATGCAGTTAGTTTCTGGCTTTATTCTTTCCACCCAATGCTATGATAGCGCTAAAGGCATTTCTATTGTGGTGTGGATATTATCTCAGCAGGGGCCTGTAAAGCTAATTAGCTCTTTACAACACGCTGTGTTTTTTATTAATAAATCACAATTAGACGCTGCAACAAGCGTGTTCAACGAGTATGGGATCATCTGCGAAATTAAGCATGTGAAGCTTAAAAGCTTCATGCAGCAACAAGTGGTTTCTTGTTATTTCTCTTCATTGAAACATTATTACAACGCAGCTAAACGACTCAAAGCACAGCATATAAAAGTCTATGAAGATGATATCCGCCCAGTCGATAGGTTTTTAATGGAGCGCTTTATCAGAGGATCTGTTTGGGCCAAAGGTCGTTTAATTAAAAGCCACCCATATCCAGTATTAACTGATGCTAAATTCAAAAAAAATAGCGAGTTTACGCCTCGATTCTCAAGCTTGTCACTCGATATTGAATGTAATGGTGAGGGAGTACTATTTTCAGTTGGCTTAGTGGGCGAAAACATCGATATGGTGTTAATGATAGGACAGCCACAAGATACCAGTGAACTGCCATTTAGCATTCAATGGTGTGTTGATGAAATTGATTTACTAGACCACCTTTGCTCGCTTATTCAAACTATAGACCCTGATGTGATTATAGGTTGGAATGTCATTGAGTTTGATTTTACTGTATTACATGCACGTGCTGAAGCGCTTGGGGTTGAGTTACCTTTAGGGCGCAATAAAGAAAAAATGCAGTTGAGAGTTGGTAGCTTTACCCGCTTAACTATACCTGGTCGGGTTGTGATTGATGGTATCGATACCTTAAAAAATGCAACCTATCATTACGATAACTTCAGTCTTGCCAATGTAGCAAGCATTGAGCTTGGCGAAGATAAACTGATTAGCACCGACGACCGTCTTGCTGAGATCATTCGTCAGTTTAATGAAGATAAACTTTCACTTGCGAGTTACAACAGACAAGATTGCATTTTAGTACTGCGTATTTTTGAAAAGCTTAGGTTACTCGATTTTGCAGTTGTACGAAGTCAGTTAACAGGTTTAGAGCTTGAAAGAATGGGGGGATCTGTTGCCGCTTTCACTAACCTCTACCTACCTTTATTACATAGAAGTGGCTATGTAGCTCCCAATTTGGGGGATCATGGCCTAACATTCGACAGCCCCGGTGGCTATGTTATGCCATCACAACCAGGGCTTTATAGAAATATACTCGTGCTCGATTACAAAAGCCTGTATCCATCGATAATGAGAACATTTTGTATAGATCCACTTGGCTTGATTGAGGGTTTAAAAAGCCCAGAAAATGCAATAGAGGGTTTTAATCAAGCGCTATTTTCACGAACCGAACATCATTTACCTGAACTGATTCGAGAGCTCGCTGCTAAAAGACAGGTCGCCAAAGATAATGACCAACCTATGCTCTCGCAGGCGATTAAGATCATTATGAATAGTTTATATGGAGTGTTAGGTTCAAAAGGGTGCCGCTTTTATGATCCACGCTTGTCTAGTTCAATCACTCTGCGTGGTCATGAAATAATGCAAACTACCAAGCAGTGGATTGAAGAATGGGGCTATGAAGTAATTTATGGCGATACTGACTCGACATTTGTGAAATTAGTTGATGAGCTGAATCCTCAAGACTGTAATGAAATCGGTACGGAACTGGCAAGAAAAATAAACATACGTTGGCAGCACGAGTTACAACAACATTATAAAATAGACAGTTTTTTAGAAATTGAGTTCGAAATCCACTATAGCCCTTTTTTTATGCCCACGATTAGAGGAAAAACAACGGGTTCTAAAAAGCGATATGTCGGAAATGTGGTTAAAGATGGAATTAGCGAACTTGTTTTTAAAGGAATGGAAACAGTCAGAAGTGATTGGACTGAATTGGCTCATCAATTTCAAAGAGAGCTTTTCAATATTTTATTTAGTGAACAGAATAGTCAGGATTTAATAATCCAAGCATTTGATAATTATGTCAAAAAGCTTTATGCAGGTGAATTTGACTCAATGCTAGTCTACCGTAAACGATTAGGGCAGCATTTGACAGACTATCAAAAAAATATCCCTCCTCATGTTAAAGCAGCTAAGCAATATATAGTTAAAAATCCTACTGTTAGCTTCAAGCGTGGGCAAATAATTGAATATGTGTACACCGATTGTGGCGCTGAGTACTACACAGGTAAACATCATTACGATTATGGTGTTTATGTTAATAAGCAATTGTTGCCAATAGCTGAAATGATAGTTGCAGATTTGGGTACTATTGTTTCATTTGGAAATAATAAGCAAATTCGAATGTTTTAAGGTCTGAATATTGCTTTTGTCCCTATTTTTAAGGGTTTTAGATAGAAATGTCTTTGTACGAATTTTGCGCGATAGATTAAAGTTTGGTTTCATTTGTGGTTTTTTATTAATTTTTTATAAACAAATGTCTGGATATTTTGTTTAATTTGTTTATTATTTGTTGGTCGCAGTCCTGATGTGATAACAAATAATAAACAAGCTTATGCTAAATATAGCCACAATATAGTGGTCCAGGGAGAATCAAATGTTAAATAAAAAAGTTTCTAAAGCAGTTCGCTTAGCGATTGCTTTTGGTGCTGCATCAACAGCTGCATTTTCTGCATCGACTGTTGCAGCTGAAGACGACAGTGCAGAGAAAGTTGAACGCATTCAAGTAACAGGTTCACGCATCAAGCGTACTGACCTTGAAGGTGCATCACCTGTAATCAGCAT
>NZ_CAMZMY010000034.1:0-32177 GCF_947311895.1 Pseudoalteromonas sp. PAR1
GTTTTACCGTGGTCAACGTGGCCGATTGTACCAACGTTTACGTGCGGTTTTACGCGTTCAAACTTTTCTTTTGCCATCTTAAAAAATTCCTATAAAGAAATTAACGCCTGACCCACTATTGGGCCAGACAAGCTAAATCATATAACAGCGCGAGCTGCAATTATTGCATCTGCAACGTTCTTAGCGGCTTCTGCATACTTCAAAAACTCCATAGAGTAAGATGCACGGCCTTGTGTTGCAGATCGCAGATCAGTTGCATAACCAAACATTTCAGAAAGTGGGACTTGCGCATTAATTTGCTTAAGACCACCGAATGCTTCTTCCATGCCTTCGATCATGCCGCGGCGACGATTTAAGTCACCAACTACATCACCCATGTTTTCTTCAGGAGTGATAACTTCAACCTTCATTACTGGTTCTAGAAGAGCTGGGTTTGCTTCAAGCGCACCTTTCTTCATCGCCATTGAACCTGCAATCTTAAATGCCATCTCATTCGAGTCTACATCATGGAATGAACCATCAAATAGAGTCGCTTTAACGCCAAGTAATGGGTAGCCTGCCAGCACACCTTGAGCCATTTGCTCTTGGATGCCTTTATCTACCGCAGGGATGTATTCTTTAGGAACCGCACCACCAACAACTTCGTTAACGAACTCGTAAATTGGCGCATCATTTTCCGAAATATCCATCGGTTCAAGTTTAAGCCAGACGTGACCATATTGACCACGACCACCTGATTGACGTACGAACTTCCCTTCAACTTCAACAGCTGAACGGATAGCTTCACGGTATGCTACCTGCGGCTTACCAACGTTACATTCAACACTGAATTCACGTTTCATACGGTCGACAATGATATCAAGGTGAAGTTCACCCATACCAGAAATAATAGTCTGGCCTGATTCTTCGTCAGTTTGTACTCTGAAAGACGGATCTTCTGCCGCTAGTTTACCTAACGCGATACCCATCTTATCTTGGTCAGCGATTGTGCGAGGCTCAACCGCAACAGAGATAACTGGTTCTGGGAACTCCATACGCTCAAGCGTAATGATTGAGTTCGGATCACACAGTGTTTCACCTGTTGTTACGTCTTTAAGACCAATAGCCGCTGCGATGTCGCCTGCGTAGACTACTTTGATCTCTTCACGTGAGTTTGAATGCATCTGAACGATACGACCAAGTCGCTCACGCTTACTTTTAACTGGGTTGTATACCGCGTCACCCTGTTTAACAGTACCAGAGTAAACACGGAAGAAGGTCAAGGTGCCAACGAACGGGTCTGTCGCAATCTTAAAAGCAAGTGCGGCAAACGGTGCGTTGTCATCAGCAGGACGTTCATCCTCGGTACCATCTTCTAAGATACCTTGGATTTGTTTCACTTGTGTTGGTGCAGGCATATATTCAATAACGGCATCAAGCACAGCTTGAACACCTTTATTTTTAAATGCACTACCACACGTCATTGGAACAATTTCGTTTGCTAATGTACGCTGACGTAAAGCTGCTTTAATTTCAGCTTCAGTCAGTTCTTCACCTTCTAGATATTTATCCATTAGTTCTTCTGAGGCTTCAGCAGCGCTCTCAACTAAGTGAGAACGCCATTCTTCTGCAAGCTCAAGAAGTTCTGCCGGAATTGCCTCATAAGAGAAAGTCATGCCTTGATCTTCGGCATTCCAGTTAATGGCTTTCATCTTAATAAGGTCAATAACACCTTTAAAGTCGTCTTCAGCACCAATTGGTAGCTGAATTGGAACAGGCGTTGCTCCAAGACGAGATTTCACCTGGCTAACCACTGTTAAGAAGTCAGCGCCAGTGCGATCCATTTTATTTACGAAGATCATGCGAGGAACTTCGTATTTGTTCGCTTGACGCCAAACTGTCTCAGTTTGCGGCTGTACACCAGATGAAGCACAAAGAACAACTACCGCACCATCTAGTACGCGTAAAGAACGCTCTACTTCGATAGTGAAATCTACGTGTCCTGGAGTATCAATGATATTGATACGATGGTCGTCAAATTGAGCGTCCATCCCTTTCCAGAAACACGTTGTTGCAGCAGAAGTGATTGTGATACCACGCTCTTGTTCCTGCTCCATCCAATCCATAGTTGCAGCACCATCATGTACTTCACCGATCTTATGAGAAAGACCTGTGTAGAACAGAACACGTTCTGTTGTTGTGGTTTTACCTGCATCTACGTGAGCGCAAATACCGATATTGCGATAGCGCTCAAGTGGAGTTGTACGTGCCATATGATCCTCTTAAAGGTTAAGGACAGATTACCAACGGTAATGAGCGAATGCTTTATTCGCTTCAGCCATACGGTGAACGTCTTCACGTTTCTTAACCGCAGTGCCTTTGTTGTCAGCAGCGTCAACGATTTCTTGAGCTAAACGTAAGCCCATAGATTTTTCGCCACGCTTACGTGCAGCGTCTACTAACCAACGCATACCTAATGCGTTGCGACGTACTGGACGTACTTCAACTGGTACTTGGTACGTTGAACCACCAACACGGCGAGATTTAACCTCTACCTGTGGGCGAACGTTTTCAAGTGCAGCTTCAAAGATTTCTAGGTGCGACTTGCCTGATTTCTCAGCAGCCACGTCTAACGCACCATAAACGATTTTTTCAGCAGTAGATTTCTTGCCGTCTAACATTACTACGTTAACGAATTTAGCAAGAAGTTCCGATCCGAACTTAGGATCTGGAAGAATTTTACGTTGACCTATTACGCGTCTTCTAGGCATTTTGTATCTCCGGTATCTTCAGGTTTGCTCTTTTAGAGTCAATACCCAAAACAATTAATTTAAAAATTTAGTGCTTGGCCTTACTAACGGAGAACCATTAGCCCTTAGGGCGTTTAGCACCGTATTTAGAGCGAGCTTGACGACGGTCGCTAACGCCTGCACAGTCAAGTGCACCACGTACAGTGTGGAAACGCACACCTGGTAAGTCTTTAACACGACCACCACGGATAAGGATTACACTGTGCTCTTGTAGGTTGTGGCCTTCACCACCGATGTAAGATGTTACTTCGAAACCGTTTGTTAAACGAACACGCGCTACTTTACGTAATGCAGAGTTTGGTTTCTTAGGTGTAGTTGTATATACACGAGTACATACACCACGCTTTTGCGGACACGCTTTAAGCGCAGCTGAGTTACTTTTAGTAACCTTGCTACGACGTGGCTTACGCACTAGCTGGTTAATAGTTGCCATTTAAATAGCTCCTGAAATTAAAATTACTACTGAAAAAATAAAAAAATCCGCCCTGTTTACATGCTCGTTACTAAACGTGCAGGCAAATGGGTGGCGGAATTTTAATGAGCAAAGTTTAACCTGTCAACCTTAACTCATCGTAAGGCAGCAGATAACTGCCTTACGATTTCTTAATCCATTGATTAAGTTGAGATTATTGGTTTCCAGAGATATCTGCGTTAAGTGCATCAGTTAGTGCTTGAGTTGCCTCTTCAGCGCTTACTGTTTGCTCTTCAACGATTTCACCTTGCTTGCGACGGTTCAAACGGTCTTGGTGATACGCAAAGCCTGTACCAGCTGGGATCAGACGACCCACGATTACGTTCTCTTTAAGACCACGAAGCTCATCGCTCTTACCATTTACAGCTGCTTCAGTTAGGACACGTGTTGTCTCCTGGAATGACGCTGCTGAGATGAAAGATTCGGTTGCAAGTGACGCTTTAGTGATACCCATTAATTGGATTTCAAATTTAGCTGGGATCTTGCCTTGCTTTTCAAGCTCACGGTTCGCGATATTTACGCGTGCCACTTCAACTTGTTCACCGGCTAAGAACTCAGTGTCACCGCCGTCAAGGATGATACATTTACGTAGCATCTGACGAATAATTGTCTCAATGTGCTTGTCATTGATCTTAACGCCTTGCAAGCGGTAAACCTCTTGCACTTCGTTAACGATGTAGTTAGCTACATGAGTTACACCACGTAGGCGTAAGATGTCATGTGGTGATTCTGGACCATCGGCGATAACCTCACCTTTAGACACTTGCTCACCTTCGAACACGTTAAGTTGACGCCATTTAGGGATCATCTCTTCGTATGCGTCACCCTCAGCTGGAGTGATTACAAGACGCTTCTTACCTTTAGTTTCTTTACCGAAGCTAATAGTACCTGTGATTTCTGCAAGGATTGCAGGATCTTTCGGTTTACGTGCTTCGAATAAGTCAGCTACGCGAGGTAGACCACCCGTGATGTCACGAGTTTTCGAACCTTCTTGCGGAATACGTGCAAGTACGTCACCTGGGTTTGCAGTTGCACCGTCTGTTACTTCAATCGTTGTGAATGAAGGTAGACGTGTTTCTTGCAGACCACGCTCATCGCTTTCGATGATTAGTTTAGGTTCTTTCGCATTCGCTTTACCTAAGTCTTTAACAACCACACGTGTTAAACCAGTTAACTCGTCTGTTTGTGCTTCGGTATTTGAGTCATCAATGTCGCTGAACGAGATTTTTGACTTGTGCTCAAGAACGATTGGGTGACTATGCGGATCCCAAGTTGCAACGATATCGTTACCTTGAACTTCTGCATTATCTTGTACAGTTAACACCGCACCGTAAGGAACTTTATAACGCTCTTTCTCACGACCAAAGCTATCGATGATAGTGATCTCTGTTGAACGAGACGTGATAACAATCTTACCGTCTGTGTTTAATACGTACTTCGCATTGTGTAACTTCAATGTACCGTTAGTTTTAACTTGTACACTGTTTTCAGCAGACGCTCGAGATGCCGCACCACCGATGTGGAAGGTACGCATCGTAAGCTGTGTACCCGGCTCACCGATTGATTGTGCCGCGATAACACCTACTGACTCACCTGGGTTGATGATGTGGCCACGCGCAAGGTCACGACCGTAACACTTAGCACATACACCAAAGTCATTATCACAAGTGATTACTGAACGAACGCGTACTTCATCCACTGAGTGCTCTTCTAAAAGGTCACACAGTTTTTCGTCAAGCATGATGTTACGCTCAACAAGTACTTCGTTTGTACCAGGGATTAATACATCTTCAGCAACAACACGACCAAGAACACGTTCGCGAAGTGCTTCTACAACGTCACCACCTTCGATAAGCGGTTTCATTGTTAAGCCATCTTCTGTGCCACAATCGTCTTCGTTGATTACTAAGTCTTGTGCAACGTCTACTAGACGACGCGTTAAGTAACCCGAGTTTGCTGTTTTAAGTGCTGTATCGGCAAGACCTTTACGCGCACCGTGCGTCGAGATGAAGTACTGTAGTACGTTTAGACCTTCACGGAAGTTCGCCGTGATTGGTGTCTCGATGATTGAACCATCTGGACGTGCCATTAGACCACGCATACCCGCTAACTGACGGATCTGAGCGGCGCTACCACGTGCACCTGAGTCTGCCATCATAAACACTGAGTTAAATGAAGATTGCTCTTCTTCTTCGCCTTTCGCGTTGATTACAGTGTCTTTTGATAAGTTCGCCATCATCTCACGTGATAAGTTTTCATTTACACGTGACCAGATATCGATAACTTTATTGTACTTTTCACCAGCCGTTACAAGACCTGATTGGAATTGTTGGTTGATTTCAGTTACTTCAGCTTCCGCTGATTCAATGATTTCTGCTTTAACCGGTGGGATAACTAAGTCATCGATACCGATTGAAACACCTGACTTCATTGCGTAGTGGAAACCGGTGTACATTACTTGGTCAGCAAAGATAACAGTATCTTTAAGACCTAGACGACGGTAACACTCGTTTAATAAGCCAGAAATTTGTTTCTTACCTAGGGCTTGGTTGATTAACTCAAACGGCATGCCTTTAGGTAGGATTAGTGAAAGAATCGCACGACCTACTGTTGTTTCAACAATAGATACTTGCTCAACTGCATCACCATCTTCAGAGCTAATTGTCTCGCTGATACGTACTTTTACGCGTGCATGTAACTCAGCGTTACCGCTGCGGTATGCTTTTTCAGCTTCTTTAGGATCTTTAAATACAGTACCTTCGCCTTTCGCATTGATGCGATCACGCGTCATGTAGTAAAGACCTAATACAACGTCCTGTGAAGGAACGATGATTGGCTCACCATTCGCTGGAGATAGGATGTTGTTTGTAGACATCATTAGAGCACGTGCTTCTAACTGTGCTTCAAGCGTTAACGGTACGTGTACCGCCATTTGGTCACCATCGAAGTCAGCGTTGTACGCCGCACAAACTAATGGGTGTAAATGGATCGCTTTACCTTCGATAAGCACAGGTTCGAACGCTTGGATACCCAAACGGTGAAGTGTTGGTGCACGGTTAAGTAATACTGGATGTTCACGAATTACTTCGTCTAATACATCCCATACTTCTGCCACTTCACGCTCAACCATCTTCTTAGCTGCTTTGATAGTCGTAGCCATGCCGCGACGCTCTAGTTTGCCATAGATAAATGGTTTGAATAGCTCAAGTGCCATCTTCTTAGGAAGACCACACTGGTGTAGTTTAAGCGTAGGACCTACTGTGATTACAGAACGGCCAGAGTAATCTACACGTTTACCAAGTAAGTTCTGACGGAAACGACCTTGCTTACCTTTGATCATATCAGCAAGCGATTTAAGAGGACGTTTGTTAGAACCTGTGATCGCACGACCGCGACGACCGTTATCAAGTAGCGCATCTACCGCTTCTTGTAACATACGTTTTTCGTTGCGTACGATAATGTCTGGTGCTGCTAGATCTAATAGACGCTTAAGACGGTTATTACGGTTAATAACACGACGGTAAAGGTCATTCAGATCAGAAGTCGCAAAACGACCACCGTCTAGTGGTACTAATGGACGTAGATCAGGTGGAAGTACTGGAAGTACAGTCATGATCATCCACTCAGGGTTGTTACCTGATTGGTGGAAAGATTCCATTAATTTAAGACGTTTAGTGATCTTCTTACGCTTAGTTTCAGAGTTAATTGTTGGTAACTCTTCACGCATTTCAGCAATTAATTGGCCAAGATCAAGTTCACGAAGCAAGTCTAATACTGCTTCAGCACCCATCTTCGCTTCAAACTCATCACCGTGCTCTTCAAGTGCATCTAGGTACTCTTCTTCACCTAAAAGCTGACCACGCTCAAGCGTTGTCATACCAGGCTCAGTTACTACGAATGATTCGAAGTAAAGTACGCGCTCGATGTCACGAAGTGTCATGTCTAGCATTAAGCCGATACGTGACGGTAATGATTTTAAGAACCAAATGTGCGCAACTGGGCTAGCAAGCTCAATATGACCCATACGGTCACGACGCACTTTAGTCAGCGTTACTTCAACGCCACACTTTTCACAAATAACACCACGGTGCTTAAGGCGCTTATATTTACCACATAAACACTCATAATCTTTCACTGGGCCGAAGATACGGGCACAGAATAAGCCGTCGCGCTCAGGCTTGAAAGTACGGTAGTTGATTGTCTCAGGTTTCTTTACTTCACCGTATGACCATGAACGAACCATATCTGGCGAAGCAAGACCAATGCGAATTGCATCGAATTCTTCGGTCTTATTTTGTTGCTTCAGAAACTTAAGTAAGTCTTTCACCTTAGCT
The DNA here is from genome assembly GCF_947311895.1 of Pseudoalteromonas sp. PAR1. NCBI lineage: Bacteria > Pseudomonadati > Pseudomonadota > Gammaproteobacteria > Alteromonadales > Pseudoalteromonadaceae > Pseudoalteromonas > Pseudoalteromonas sp. PAR1. The sequence goes on from NZ_CAMZMY010000034.1 coordinate 7,596, forward strand.
CTCCTGTCGGAGGTTAATCTTGAGGGCGAACCAATCGCCCCTACATTCTATTCGGCCTAACAGGTGCGGCTTACGCCGCACCTAAATGGCTTAATTTTCTTCCAACTCGATGTTGATACCCAGTGAGCGGATTTCTTTCAACAATACGTTGAACGATTCTGGCATACCTGGTTCCATCTTATGGTTACCATCTACGATGTTCTTATACATCTTAGTACGACCGTTCACGTCATCCGATTTCACTGTTAGCATTTCTTGTAGAGTATATGCAGCACCGTATGCTTCTAGTGCCCACACCTCCATCTCACCGAAACGCTGGCCACCGAACTGAGCTTTACCACCCAGCGGCTGCTGAGTAACAAGGCTATAAGAACCAGTTGAACGTGCGTGCATCTTGTCATCAACCAAGTGGTTAAGTTTCAGCATGTACATGTAACCAACAGTTACTTGACGTTCAAACTGATCGCCAGTACGGCCATCATAAAGTGTAACTTGACCGCTTCTTGGATAACCACCAAGCTCTAGTAAGTCTTTGATCTCGCTTTCACGAGCACCATCAAAGGCTGGAGTTGCGATCGGTAAACCACCTTTCAAGTTTTCAGCTAAGCGACGAACTTCATCATCAGAGAACGAGTCGATATCAACTTTCTGACGACAATCACCTAATTCGTAAACTTTCTTAACGAAGCTACGGATTTCGTGCAGTTCACGCTGCTCTTTCATCATTTCTTCTAAGCGCTCACCCACACCACGTGCAGCAAGACCCATATGTGTTTCTAGGATCTGACCGATGTTCATACGTGATGGTACACCTAGCGGGTTCAGAACGATGTCTACCGTACGACCTTTGTCATCGTATGGCATATCTTCAACTGGTACGATAGTCGAGATAACACCTTTGTTACCGTGACGACCCGCCATCTTATCACCCGGTTGGATACGACGTTTAACAGCTAGGTATACTTTAACAATCTTAAGTACGCCTGGTGCTAAGTCATCACCTTGAGTGATCTTACGACGTTTGTTTTCAAACTTCTTATCGTATTCAGCTTTAAGCTCATCGTACTGAGCAGCTAGTTGCTCAAGTTCAGCTTGCTTGTCTTCTTCAGCAAGGCTTTGCGTAAGCAGCTTTTCAGCATTTAGTGATGCAATTGAATCTGCGCTCAGACCTGCGTCAATAAGTAACTTACGAGCACGGTCTAATACACCAGCTTCTAAGATACGGAACTCTTCGTTGAAGTCTTTCTTCGCTTCGCGAAGCTGCATGTCTTCAACTTCTAACGCACGCTTATCTTTTTCAACACCGTCACGGGTGAAAACTTGTACGTCGATTACAGTACCAGTTACAGAGTTTGGTACACGTAAAGAGCTGTCTTTAACGTCTGACGCTTTCTCACCGAAGATAGCACGTAGTAGCTTTTCTTCAGGTGTTAATTGCGTTTCGCCTTTCGGAGTCACTTTACCTACTAGGATATCGCCGCCTTTAACTTCAGCACCGATATAAACAACGCCTGATTCATCAAGCTTGCCTAGTGCAGATTCACCTACGTTAGGGATATCTGCTGTGATCTCTTCTGGACCTAATTTAGTATCACGTGCGATACATTGTAGTTCTTGAATGTGGATAGTCGTTAGACGATCTTCTTGAACTACGCGCTCAGATAGTAGGATTGAATCCTCGAAGTTATAACCGTTCCATGGCATGAATGCCACGCGAAGGTTTTGACCAAGTGCTAAGTCACCTAAGTCAGTCGAAGGACCATCTGCTAATACGTCACCACGTGTTACCGGCTCACCAACCATACAAGTTGGCTTTTGGTTAATACATGTATTTTGGTTTGAGCGTGTGTACTTAGTAAGGTTGTAAATATCGATGCCCGCTTCACCAGGAATACGCTCATCTTCATGTACATTTACAACGATGCGGCTTGCGTCCGCATACATTACTTCACCACCACGCTTAGCAACGATAGTTACACCAGAGTCTTTTGCTAGTGTAAGCTCAATACCTGTACCTACCAGCGGCTTGTCCGCGATAAGTGTTGGTACTGCTTGACGTTGCATGTTTGAACCCATCAATGCACGGTTAGCATCATCGTGTTCTAGGAACGGGATAAGTGCTGCCGCTACAGAGATCACCTGTTGTGGTGATACGTCCATATATTGCTGATCCATTTTGCCCATAAAGGTTGATTCACCTTTGTGACGACATGGAATTAGTTCATCAACAAACTCATTGTTTTCGTTCAAGTTTGAGTTCGCCTGAGCGATAACAAACTGACCTTCTTCAATGGCTGATAAGTAATCTACTTCATCAGTAACTACACCATTTACCACTTTACGGTAAGGTGTTTCTAAGAAACCATAGTCATTCGTACGTGCGTACGTAGACAATGAGTTAATTAGACCGATGTTTGGACCCTCAGGCGTTTCGATTGGACATACACGACCATAGTGAGTTACGTGAACGTCTCGAACTTCGAAGCCAGCGCGTTCACGTGTTAAACCACCCGGGCCTAATGCAGAAATACGACGCTTGTGCGTTACTTCTGAAAGCGGGTTATTTTGGTCCATGAACTGTGATAACTGAGATGAACCGAAGAACTCTTTAACCGCTGCCGAGATTGGCTTAGCGTTAATTAGATCTTGTGGCATTACAGCGTCAAGGTCACCTAAGCTTAAACGCTCACGTACAGCACGCTCAACACGTACTAGACCAACGCGGAATTGGTTCTCAGCCATTTCGCCAACACTACGGATACGACGGTTGCCTAAGTGGTCGATATCATCAACATCGCCAACACCGTTACGAATAGCGATAAGCACTTTCATAACAGCTACGATGTCTTCTTTCGATAATGTGCCAGGGCCTGTATCAGTGTCATAACCTACACGGCTATTGAACTTCATACGACCAACTGTTGATAAATCGTAACGCTCTTCAGAGAAGAACAAGTTATCAAATAAGGCTTCAGCCGCGTCTTTCGTCGGTGGCTCGCCTGGGCGCATCATGCGATAAATTTCTACTAATGCTTCTAAACGGTTGCTTGTTGTGTCGATACGTAATGTATCTGACATGTAGGCGCCGCTGTCCACTTCGTTGATATATAGTGTATCAATCTTAGTGTGACCTGCTTTAACCAATTCAGCCATTAGCTCAAGTGATAGCTCGTCATTCGCATTTGCGATGATCTCACCCGTTGACTCGTCAACGTAGTTTCTAGCTACAACACGACCAATGATGTACTCGTGAGGTACTTCTAATTGGTTAATACCTTTTTTCTCGATGTTCTTGATGTGACGCGCAGTAATACGACGACCCGCTTCAACAAGGACTTCACCGTCATCGCTCTTGATATCAAAAGCGGCAGTTTCACCACGTAAACGTGAAGGTACAAGTTCCATAAGAACTTTACCGTCAGTAACTTCAAACGCAGTAGTATCAAAGAAGATATCTAGGATTTCTTCTGTAGAGAACTCTAGTGCACGTAAGATGATAGACGCCGGTAATTTACGACGACGGTCAATACGTACATATAGGTTATCTTTTGCATCAAACTCGAAGTCTAACCATGAACCACGGTAAGGAATTACACGCGCGTTATAAAGTACTTTACCTGACGAGTGAGTTTTACCGCGGTCGTTATCAAAGAATACACCAGGGCTACGGTGTAGCTGAGAAACGATAACACGCTCTGTACCATTGATTACAAAGGTACCGGTATCAGTCATGAGCGGAATTTCGCCCATGTAAACTTCTTGCTCTTTAATGTCTTTAACTGTGCCTGGTGCTTCTTTGTCCATCACCACAAGACGCAATTTTACGCGAAGTGGAGCAGAATAAGTCACACCGCGAATTTGACATTCTTTTACATCGAATACTGGCTCACCAATACGATAACTTACGTATTGAAGCTCAGAATTTCCCGAGTAGCTTTTGATCGGAAACACAGAACGGAAAGCAGCTTCCAAACCGTGATCGCCATCAGCGTCAGGGACTAAGAATTTTTTAAACGATTCTAACTGCGTCGACAGTAAGAAAGGTATATCCAAAACTTGTGGACGTTTACCAAAATCCTTACGGATACGTTTCTTTTCAGAATAAGAGTAAGCCATGGGGTTCCTCAGCTTGCTGATCTTTGACCCGACCTGTTCTTGTAAGAACAGACTTAACTGGCATCTATGCCAAGATGTACAACATTAAATTGTTGTTCTATTTTGCTCTGCCACTTTCAACACCAAAAGAGGTAACAACTTGAAAGTAAAGAGAAAATTAGATTTTATTTGCGCTACAGGATTGTGTCGCTCTATAGCGCAAAAAGGCCGGTGATTAAATAATCACCAGCCCTTGCCTGATTTCTCAGGCAGCGAACCTAGCGTAAGCTAGATTACTTGATCTCAACTTCAGCACCAGCTTCTTCAAGATCTTTCTTAAGTGCTTCAGCTTCTTCTTTAGATACACCTTCTTTGATAGGTGCAGGAGCTGATTCAACAAGTGCTTTAGCTTCTTTAAGGCCAAGACCAGTTGCACCACGTACAGCTTTGATAGCTGCAACCTTGTTAGCGCCAGCGCCAGCAAGGATTACGTCGAACTCAGTCTTCTCTTCAGCAGCTTCAGCAGCTGGACCAGCAACAACAGCAGCAGCTGCAGTTACGCCGAATTTTTCTTCCATTGCTTCAACTAGAGCAACAACGTCCATTACTGACATTTCAGCAATAGCATCAAGGATTTGGTCTTTAGTTACAGACATTACAAATTTCCTAATTATTACGGACTAATTTTAGTCCAAAAAAAATATTACACCGAAAGTGAACAAAAAAACAGCTTAAAATTAAGCAGCTTGCTCTTCTTTCTGTACACGTACTGCTTCAATTGTTTTACACAATTTACCTGCAGACGCTTCTTTCATAGCGCTCATTAAGCGTGCAACAGCTTCGTCGTAAGTAGGTAGAGTTGCTAGCATAGCTGCGTCTACTACGTTACCTTCAAATGCAGCCGTCTTAACTTCGAATTTCTCGTTCTTCTTCGCGAAATCTGAGAAGATACGCGCAGCAGCACCAGGGTGCTCTGAAGAGAAAGCGATTAAGCTTGGACCAACAAATGAGTCAGAAAGGCACTCAAAATCTGTACCTTCAACAGCACGTTTAGCTAGAGTGTTACGAACAACTTTCATCCATACACCAGCTTCACGAGCTTCTTTACGAAGGGCAGTGATAGCACCAACTGTTACACCACGAGAATCTGCAACAACTGCAGAAAGAGCACCAGTGGCTGCTTCGTTGACTTCAGCAACAATTGCTTTTTTGCCTTGAAGATTTAAAGCCATGGGTGTTACTCCTGGTTTAATGGGTCGCCGATATTGGCTTCCCTGTTCTACTCTTCCCCATCAATGATGGAGATGCTTTTTACGGCGAGAGCCAGAAGATTAGGAAAAATCTATCTGGGGATTCACACCGTCTACGTAGGTAAAATGATTAAGGCCTAGGGCCGCCTACGGTCTTGGACGGAAGCCCAATTTATCGTTTTTACCCGAAGGCATTACGAAATTATGGACTTCAACCCGAATTCTTTACTTGTTTTGAAATTAACTTTCTCAACAAAATGGCGCAAAATTATAGTTCAAATTTCACGCCATGTAAACTCTTAATTAAGCAACAGTCGTGCTTAGTGAGTTTTGGTCAACAGCAACACCTGCGCCCATTGTTGTAGAGATAGTTACTTTCTTCACGTAAGTACCTTTTGCTTGAGAAGGTTTAGCCTTCTTAAGCGCAACAATAAGAGCTTCAAGGTTTTGTTGAAGTTGCTCAGCAGTGAAATCAACCTTACCGATAGTAGTATGGATGATACCGTTCTTGTCGTTACGGTAACGAACTTGACCTGCTTTCGCGTTTTTAACTGCTTCTGCAACGTTAGGCGTTACAGTACCAGTTTTAGGGTTTGGCATTAGACCACGTGGACCTAAGATTTGACCTAGTTGACCAACAACACGCATAGCGTCTGGAGATGCAACAACAACGTCAAAGTTCATCTCGCCTTTCTTAACTAGATCAGCAAGATCTTCCATGCCCACTAATTCAGCACCAGCTTCTTTCGCAGCGTCTGCGTTAGCGCCTTGTGTGAATACAGCAACACGAACTTCACGACCAGTACCGTTAGGTAGTACAGTAGCACCACGAACGTTTTGGTCAGATTTACGAGCATCGATACCAAGGTTAACAGCAACGTCAACACTTTCTACGAATTTAGCTGTCGCTAACTCTTTTAAAAGAGCAACTGCTTCATTGATTTCGTAATCTTTAGTCGCATCCACTTTTTCGCGGATTGTACGCATACGTTTAGTTAATTTTGCCATTATCTTAGTCCTCTACGTTCAAGCCCATCGCACGCGCAGAACCTGCGATAGTGCGAACCGCAGCGTCCATATCAGCCGCTGTAAGATCAGGTCGTTTTGTCTCAACGATTTCTTCAAGTTGAGCACGTGTAACTGTACCCACTTTTTCAGTGTTAGGACGGCCTGAGCCTGATTTGATGCCTGCAGCTTTCTTAAGTAAGTAAGCAGCCGGTGGAGTTTTCATTTCGAACGTGAAAGAACGGTCACCGTAAACAGAGATCACTACAGGAACTGGAGCGCCTTTTTCGATAGACTCTGTACGTGCGTTGAACGCTTTACAGAATTCCATGATGTTTACACCGTGTTGACCTAGTGCTGGACCTACTGGAGGACTAGGGTTAGCCATACCAGCGGCAACTTGTAGCTTGATAATAGCTTCAACTTTTTTAGCCATAATAAATACCTCATTTGGTGGGTCATAGCCTTGTGCGCGCGAGGACGCGTACTCTAACGGCTTCCCAGTTTAAAAATTGGTTCTCACTTTTCGTGATAAAAACAAGTCGCAACTTGCCCTAACACAAAAAGGCCGCTGATTATAAGTTAATCAGCGGCCTTTTTCAAGCTTATTGCCAAAATATTAAACGATTTTGGCAGCTTTAATTTTTTACTTACTTGTCTTGTTCAACTTGACCAAACTCAAGCTCAACAGGTGTCGAACGACCGAAGATAAGCACAGACACTTTTACGCGGCTCTTTTCGTAATCCACTTCTTCAACAACACCGCTGAAGTCTGCAAACGGACCATCGATAACACGAACAACTTCACCTGGCTCAAATAATGTAGCCGGCTTAGGTGCTTCTGAGTTTTCTTGAAGACGGTTTAAGATGCGGTCAGCTTCTTTTTGGCTAATTGGCGCAGGACGATCAGACGTACCACCAATGAAGCCCATAACACGTGCTGTGCTATTTACTAAGTGCCAGCTTGCATCGTTCATGTCCATTTGAACTAGTACGTAACCTGGGAAGAATTTACGCTCAGATTTGCGCTTTTGACCTGCACGCATCTCAACAACTTCTTCAGTTGGTACTAATACTTCACCAAAACTATCTTCCAAACCTTCGATCTTGATATGCTCAAGAATGGTTTGTGCTACACGCTTCTCATAACCAGAGAAAGCTTGTACTACGTACCAACGTAGTTTCTTTTCGTTCTTCTCATCCGACATGGGATTAGATCTCCAATCCAGTTAAAAAGCCTACTGCGCGGAATAAAATGCCATCTAATCCCCAAAGGATAAGTGCCATAATCACAGTTGCAACCATTACAATTAATGTCGTATGTGTTGTTTCTTGGCGTGTTGGCCACACAACTTTACGTACTTCGATACGTGCTTCTTTTGCAAATGCAATAAAAGTACGACCTTTTTCAGTTAGTGAGGCAATGCCTAAACCCGCTGCAACAGCAACCACTACACCAATAGCACGTAATAATACAGATTGGTCTGCATACATGTGGTTACCAACGACTGCGCCTGCTAGTAGCGCAATAGCTACAATCCACTTTACTGAATCCATCGCATTCGATGGAGTTTCTACATTCGTGCTCATAATATTTTTACCTTAACTACAGACACAACAACCCTGCGCACTGGCAGGGTTAATCCATTAAAATCTAAACTTAAAAACAGACTTGTTTAAACCGATTTTTAATTTCAGACTTCACACATTGTGTAAAAGTGGCAGGGGCGGAGAGATTCGAACTCCCAACCGTCGGTTTTGGAGACCGCTGTTCTACCAATTGGAACTACGCCCCTGCAAAGTGGATGCCTATTATACTTACGCAATTCATTAACACAAGTGTAAAAGATACCCATAAGTTAAATTCTCACCTGCTGAATTAAAAATCAATATTAACATTGATTAAAAAGCAGTTTATCATCAACCCGATATAGGAACAATTACAATAAATGGACGTTCAATTTGACTGCTCAACATAGCCTATTATTTCGTTTTTTTTGCTCTATTACGCTACTGATTTGTTACTCAGTCAGCGCTCGTCCTCTGCATTTAAGTAGCTTCGATAGTCAACAAGGGCTAAGCCAAAACTCCATCAATTGTAGTATCAACGATGCACAAGGGTTCACGTGGTTTGCAACCCAAGGTGGTTTAAATCGATTTGATGGTTACGAATTTAAACGTTTTAAAGCAACAGGCTTAAAAGGCAGTATTTCAGGTAATTGGGTCACCGCATGTCTACAAGATAAAGATAATCAGCTTTGGTTTGCTACTGCAAGTAAAGGATTAAACCGCTTAGATAAAACAACAGGGCAATTCAGCACATATACTTCGTCCAGCTCACTGCTGCCGCTTAGCGATGATAAAATCTGGTCAATGGCGTTTGATAAGTTCGACAACCTGTGGCTTGGCCATGAACAAGGTAAATTAACGATGTTTAATTTACCTAAACAGCAGGTTGAACATTTCCAAATCAAGCTCTCAGGTAATCCAAATATTGTTATTCGCGATATAGTTACAAGCAATAACCAGTTGTGGCTTGCCACCAGCCATGGCTTAATAAAGTTCAATAGTGTTACAAAACAGTTTGAACAGCATGCCACTATCACCTCGGCACTATGGCACATCAACCTTTTAGCAAACCAGCAACTTTTGGTAGGCGCTAAACACGGCTTATACCTGCTCGAGCCAAAAAACGACACGACCAATGAGATTGCACAATTTAATGGTGTCTGGATCACTGATAGTTTAATTGATAGCAGTAATAATCTTTGGATCACAAGTTATGGAAAAGGCATTTATTTTCTTGAAGCAGACAAAAATATTCATCAGGATATAGTGCAATATCGACATGACGCACAACTGACAAACTCGTTGAAAAGTGATTATTTATTGTCAGTTTATCAAGATCCTCAAGGCGTTATATGGATTGGTAGTGATGGCTTTGGGGTGCAGCGCTACAATCCTTCTCAACAGCAATTTTCTCATCAAACAAAAACTCTCAATGCTGATTCTCTTAGGCACAACTTTATTCGCGCTATTATCAAACGCAGCAATGGCCAGTTGTGGGTAGGTACTCGCGACGGGCTTAATCTACGAACTGAAAATGGCTATAAAAACTATAAGTCTCAACTCCCTAATAGTAATATTTTTGCTCTGCACGAAGATAATAAACAGCAATTATGGATAGGAACCTATGGTGGCGGGTTACTTAAATACCAACAAGACAGCGATGACTTTGCGGTCTTCTCGATGCAGAGTCATCAGTTAAGCAGTAATCGTGTCTACGCAATTGCGAGTAACGGTAACGATATACTTTGGCTTGGCAGCAACCAAGGTCTTACCCGCTTTGACCCGAGCACAGGAAGTGTCCGCCACTTCCAACATGACCCTACTCGTAACAGCCTAGCTAACAACACTGTTTTTACACTCGCTTATGATCATGATGACAATGCGCTTTGGATAGGCACGCGTGCTGGACTCAACAAGTTAGATATAGACACAGAGCACTTTACACTCCTTAATGATCGTTCTTCTTCAGTAGAACAAAATGCGCTCAGCCATAATATGGTCACCTCTTTATTACTGGATAATAAAAACACTATTTGGGTTGGCACTATGCAAGGGCTAAATAAAGTCGACAAACAGACCTTTGCCGTTAAGCACATAACAGAGCAACATGGTCTGGCAAATGACAATATTTTTGATATTTTAGCTGATAAACAGGGTTACCTTTGGCTTGCTACAAATGGTGGCTTATCCCGCTATCAACCGCATACCAGCAAAATACAGCAATTTTTACCCGAACAAGGTATTCAGCATCAATCTTTTATCCTCGGCGCGAGCTTTCAAGCTGCTGATGGCGAACTCTATTTTGGTGGCATCAATGGCTTTAACCACTTTTATCCTGAGCAGTTAGATTTAACTCATACGCCACCTACCCCAGTTTTAACTGAGTTGCTGCTCAACAACCAAGCGATTGAGACGCGTTACTTTGATCAGCAATCTGATTTGCTTATAAATGCCACTAACACGCTTTCTCTGCCGCAATCATCTGGAGTCATCGGGTTTAAGTTTAGCGCTCTACAAAATCCAGCAAACCCAAACCATTATCAATATGGCTATAAATTAGCAGGTTTTGATGAGCAGTTTCTCTATACAGACGCAAGTCTTCGCCAAGTCAATTATCCACAACTCCCTGCTGGGCAATATGAACTACTAATTAAAGCAAAAGATCAGTATGGACAATGGAGTCAAACCAAGTCTTTATTAACACTGACCGTTGTGCCGCCCTGGTGGCAAAGCCCCATTGCATACGTGGTTTATTTTCTTGCCGTATTGAGCGTAGCTTGGTCACTATTAAATGCAATTTACAAACGCAAACTAGCTGAGCAAGACAAACAAAAAGAAGTGGCGTTAAACAAATTAAAAGATCAATTCTTAGATAACATTAGTCATGAGCTAAAAACGCCCCTGAGTTTAATCCTTGCCCCTGTCAGTCAGTTGCAACAGCAACATCAGGACACGCAATCACAAACACACCTTGCGAGTATTAAACGCAACAGCCAACGGTTACTTGAACTGATTAATCAATTACTGCAATTAAGCAAACGACCAAGTACTGCTGTGTACACTGTTTCTCCATATTCATTAGCACGTTTTTTAACCGAGCTTACGCAAGACTTCGCCCCGCTATTTGCGCAAAAAAACTTACAGTTTAGTTTTCAAGATAATGATCATTTATTATGTGCGACGAATATTGCACCTAATCACGCCCATTCTATTTTTAGTAACTTAATCAATAACGCCTTAAAGTACACTCCTGAAGGTGGCAGTGTCAGCGTAAGCCTAACGGTTAATCAGCAACAAGCCATAATAAATATAACCGACACCGGAATAGGTATTGCTGTTGAGGATCAGCATCAGGTTTTTAAGCGCTTTACACGTGTAGCGTCCATCGAATCAGGCAGTGGTATCGGCCTAACATTAGTAAAACAACTTGTGGAAGCATATGGAGGAGAAATAACACTTCACAGCGAGATGGGTAAAGGTAGCTGCTTTAGTGTTTCATTGCCGGTTGTTATGAACACCAACCAGAGCAAAACGACCTTAGAACATCACAGTGCTAAACAAACCCTTCTCATTGTTGAAGACAATCATGATATGACACAGCTACTGTTCAGCTTATTTAATCAAGAATTTAACTGCCTTTGTGCTGCTGATGGCCAACACGCGATTTCCCTTTGCCAAGATGAATTACCAGATCTCATTATTAGTGATGTGATGATGCCAGTTATGGATGGTTATCAGCTACTGGCTAAACTACGTGAAAATCCTGCCACCAGCCATGTCCCAGTGTTACTTTTATCTGCAAAAGCAGATACGCAAAGCCGCTTAAAAGGGCTTGACTTGTTAGCTGATGACTTTTTGAGTAAGCCTTTCGAACCGACTCTTTTGATCAGCCGCGTTAAAAGTCTGATAAGTTTACGCCAGCTATTAAATCAACACTTAGCTGCACAACTAGCCGCCCCCATAGCAACGAGCCCCGCAGACACTATGGTAGTGCAAAACAAAGACTACTGCTTTACTGAAAAACTCAAGCAAGTGGTGTTAGCCCACTATCAAGATGAAGGATTTTCAGTTGAACAGCTTGCCGCAGCAATGTGTATGAGTGCTCGCGCTTTACAGCTGAAGATGAAATCACTCTACTCCCTCACTCCTTCAGATTATTTACGTAATACACGCATTGAACTAGCAGCAAAGCAGCTTATTAATAGCTCATACTCAATAGGTCAAGTTGCCCAAAATAACGGTTTTAGTTCACAAAGCTACTTCGCAAGAAGCTTCAAAGTGCAATATGGGATATCACCAAAGCAATACCGAGAAAAATATACAAAACAAGCAGATTTTCGCGTCAGTGAATAAAGTTTTCGTCTGAGTACTATTAACAAACCACTGATTTACCTACTTTATATCCATAAAAATTCAAACAGCTCACACATTGTTGTTAGCCAGTTTTCTGCATGAGATATCAGTTAAGGAAAATCATATGCTCACAAAAACACACAAGGCGATCTCGCTAACGTTATTTGCAGCAGCACTGAGTGCATGTCAAACCACGTCGACATCAACAAGTAATAAAAATAGTCCAAATGTAAATGAAGTCGCACAGCAACAATATAACGGCCCAAAAGCTCGCATCGCTGTAGCCCGCTTTACCGATAAATCAAATGATTCGCGTTGGTGGCGAAAAGAAATTGGTGAAGGTATGGCAGATCAATTAACAACCGCATTAGTCAGTACCAATCGATTTATTGTTTTAGAAAGACAAGCACTCGATGCGGTGTTATCTGAGCAAGACCTTGCTGTTTCTGGGCGCGTAAGTGCAGCATCAGGAGCAGCTTATGGTGAAATCGAAGGTGCCGAAATCGTAGTAGTTGCAGCGGTTACTGAGTTCGATGATGATAGTTCAGGTGCCAGTGTAGGCAGCGGTGGTTTTATTGGTGATGTATTTAGTTCAGTATCGGCTGGTTTCTCAGGCTCACACATGGCCATTGATTTACGCCTAATTGATACCCGCACCTCGCGAATTCTAGCCGCAACCAGCGTTGAAGGTGGCAGTAAAGACTTCGATTTCACATCAGCAGCGACTAACTTTGGCGGTGCACTTGTCGGTGGAAATTTAAGTGGCTGGTCAAACACGCCAAAAGAAAAAGCATTGCGCGAAGTAATTGTAAAAGCCGTTGAATTCTTAGAGTCAAAAGTGCCCACAACTTATTATCGTTATAATAGCGACAACACCATAGCAGCTGGCTACAAGGCCCCTGCACCACTAAAAGTAACCACAGCTGCAGCACCGGCTAAAGCGCCAATAGCATCGGTTACTGTTCCGAGTCACAGAATGCCTTACTATGAAAAAACAGACCTGGCGATGTCACGACTCAATTTAGTGTGTTTAGGTTACTTGAAGCAGCAACCACACTATGAAGAATTTGACGTTGAAGACGTAAAGTATGATCAAGCCACTGTGATTGCTCTCACTGAGTATCAGCAAGAAAATAAGCTAAAAGTGACGGGGCTTGCAGATGAAGCAACTAAAAAATCTCTTGATGATACACAGTGTATTGCCAAAACCAACAAGTCACACTTAGAAAGCTTAGGTAGTATGTTTAAATTTGACTGAGTAAACTTACAGCCAGTGTTAGCACTGGCTGTATCACCGTTTTTATTGGCGCCTTCACTACACTAACCTGCTACATATCACACTACTTGCAACAACTCACCACGATAAAAATCACATAACAACCAAATTTGTTGAAAGGGATGCTGCTTAGGCACATCAAGGTGAGTAAGTACTGACTTAAAATCATCAAAATGCCATATAGTACTGGCATTTCGAATTAATAACCAAGGCTGCGAAGACTCGTAATGTTTCTTAGCTTTTTGTGCCAGCAATCGATGCAAAGCACAGTGCAAACGTTCGTTACTCGGTGCTAAAGCCATTTCAGCGAGATCGCGTTGCATTGAGATAGACAGCGGGCGACCTAGCACCGCCATCGCTTCTGTTTCACTGGCATATAAATGCGCTATTTCAATATCGAGCCGTTCATCACCTTTATAACAACTCACATCTGGTTTACTTGGTGTGTTATGCCAGATATTACGCATGGTTACACCAAACTGCTTTTCGTAGCAGCGTAAAAATAGCTTTGCCGCACTATGCTCGAGTGCTATTTTTTCTTGTTCACTCTCACGATTCATTTAATGTCGCATATACATCACTTAATAACCCAGAAGCGCCGAAACGAAATAGCTCTGGCTGTAAGTACGCTTCACCCATGATTGATTCGGCTAAGGCTAAATACTCAGCAGCATCAGTGACTGTTCTGACTCCCCCAGCTGCCTTAAAACCAACCTTTTTACCAGTCGCTTTAATGGTATTTAACATGATGGCTGTTGCAGCTAGCGTTGCATTAACAGCCACTTTACCGGTACTGGTTTTAACGAAGTCAGCACCGCCATTAATTGCCAGCTTAGTTGCCGTTGCAATAAGATCATCGGTTAATTCGCCACTTTCGATAATGACTTTAAGTTGCGCTTGGCTGCCACATGCCTCTTTTGACGCTTTGACATACTCTAAAACTTTGCGCTCATCACCGGCAATCAGTGCTTTATAGGGGATTACTAAATCAATTTCGTCGGCTCCGCGCTCAATGGCAAACAGTGTTTCATTTATCACTTGTTCTAAAGGCTGCTCCCCATCAGGAAAGTTTGTAACTGTCGCCACTTTTACGTGCTGAAGTTCACGCTCAGCGAGTGCCAGTTTAGCGTCACTAACAAATTGGCTGTACACACAAACCGCCGCAGGGATGCCCAGTTTTGGCTCAATACTAGCAACCAAGTTATTAATTGATTCTGTGGTGTCGGTGTCATTCAGAGTTGTTAAGTCCATCAGCGCCACCGCTTGAGCAGCGATTGTTTGTGTTTTATTCATTACGTTTACTTTTTTGTTGCTATCTTAGTGACCTATAGTAGCAAATTTTTATCATTCGGCTATAAATCATAACTAATCACCATAAGGCAACTAATTTACTTGTAACTCGCCGCAATCCCTTGTTAACTAAGCCTTAAGCCAAACACAACCACCATATATAACTTTTAGCTATATAAACTTGGTTTTAATTATTTTTTACTTTATATGGAGCACTATATTCTGCTTACCTGCAATAAGCAGTTTATTCAATGTGTTTTAGGGGTGTAGACAAAGTGCAATATTTACCAATCTTTACCAAATTAGACGACAAGCCTGTTCTGGTAGTCGGCGGTGGGGATGTTGCGTTACGCAAGTGCCGAGCATTTTTAAAAGCCCGCGCCAACGTGACCTTAGTCGCCCCTGCATTTTGTGATGAACTACAAGAGCTTGCAAAGCAAGGTGATGTAACGCTTATTAACGACTTTTTCAAAGAGCAGTATTTAGAGCAACAGATGCTAGTGATTGCTGCTACTGATATCGACAGCGTAAATGAGGATGTGTTTAAGCTTGCCAATGCACGCAATATCTTCGTAAACGTGGTAGATGACCAACCTAAGTGCAGCTTTATTTTTCCATCAATTGTTGACCGTGACCCGATCACAATTGCAATTTCAAGCGCCGGTACAGCGCCAGTTTTAGCACGTCGTTTACGTGAAAAACTCGAAACGCTTATTCCACAGCATATTGGGCCACTAGCAAGTTTAGTGGGCAGCTTCCGTGACAAAGTAAAACAACGCTTTAAACACTTTGCCGATCGTCGCCAGTTTTGGGAAGGCGTATTTGATTCATCAGTCGTGAGCAAAGTTCAAGCGGGTAATACCGAAGCTGCAACAGCGCAGCTAGAGCAGATGTTAGATGCCAAGCCTGAGCCTGAAGGCGAAGTATATGTTGTTGGTGCTGGCCCGGGCGACCCAGAGCTATTAACGCTAAAAGCACTACAATTAATGCAACAAGCCGACGTGGTTGTATATGACTACTTGGTTTCTGATGAAATTATGGATTTAGTGCGCCGTGATGCCGATTTGGTTTGCGTGGGTAAACGTTTAGGCGATCACAGTGTTGCACAAGAAGATACTAACCAGATGCTGGTCGATTTTGCCAAGCAAGGCAAAAAAGTATGCCGTATTAAAGGTGGCGACCCGTTTATTTATGGCCGTGGTGGTGAAGAGGTGCAAGTTCTCGCAGCTAATCAAGTACGTTACCAAATCGTACCGGGTATTACTGCTGCTGCAGGTTGTAGTGCTTATGCTGGCATTCCACTTACTCACAGAGATCATGCCCAAGCCATTCAGTTTGTAACGGGTCACTGTAAAAAAGATGGTCAAGAATTAGATTGGCAGTCACTTGCCAAACCAAATCAGACCTTAGCGATTTATATGGGGGTGATTAAATCACCACATATTCAAGCACAATTATTAAAACATGGCCGCGGTGCAGACACACCCGTTGCCATTATCGAAAACGGCACACGTAAAGAACAACGTGTGGTTACAGGGCAATTAGGTGAGCTGGCAGATTTGATTTCGCGCCATAGCATTATTTCACCCGCCTTATTAATTATTGGCGAAGTTGCATCATTGCACCATCAGCTTGCATGGTTTGGTCAAACCGAGCAAACCAGCAGCTTTGCCCAGCCTTTAACTGGCGTAGCTTAATTTAACTTTTAATCATTTTAGTAGGACGACTAACAATGGCTTTAACACACCTTCAGCAATTAGAAGCTGAAAGTATCAAAATCATGCGCGAAGTTGCTGCTGAGTTTGAAAACCCGGTGATGCTTTATTCTATCGGTAAAGATTCATCAGTGTTATTACACTTAGCGCGTAAAGCGTTTTACCCAGCAAAAATTCCATTTCCACTTTTACACGTTGATACCAACTGGAAGTTTAAGGAAATGATTGAGTTTCGTGACCGCCTTGCTAAAGAGTATGGTTTTGATTTAATCGTCCATAAAAACCCAGAAGGTTTAGCGATTGATATCAATCCATTTGTGCATGGCTCAGCTAAACACACCGACATCATGAAAACGCAAGGCTTAAAGCAAGCGTTAGACAAATACGGCTTTGATGCTGCGTTTGGTGGTGCACGTCGTGACGAAGAGAAATCACGTGCTAAAGAGCGTGTTTACTCATTCCGTGACAAACACCACAGATGGGATCCAAAAAACCAACGTCCAGAGCTTTGGAATACGTATAACAGCCAAGTTAATCCGGGCGAAAGTATTCGTGTATTCCCGCTTTCAAACTGGACTGAGCTTGATATTTGGCAGTACATCTACCAAGAAAACATTGAAATGGTTCCACTTTATCTTGCCAAAGAACGCCCTGTAGTTGAGCGTAATGGCACGCTTATTATGGTTGATGACGAACGTATGCCTTTAGAAGAAGGTGAAGTACCGCAAATGAAATCGGTCCGCTTCCGCACTCTTGGTTGTTACCCGCTAACGGGTGCTGTGGAATCAACAGCAGGAACCTTAACTGAAATTATTGAAGAGATGCTGCTTTCTACCTCTTCTGAGCGTGAAGGCCGCGTGATTGATCACGACTCTGCTGGTTCAATGGAAAAGAAAAAACGTGAGGGCTATTTCTAATGTCTAAAACAAACGACACGATTAATGAAGTAAGAGAGCTAGGCATCGACGCCTACCTTGCGCGTCAACAAGACAAAAGCCTTTTACGCATGCTGACTTGTGGTAGTGTAGATGACGGTAAATCAACCCTGATTGGCCGCCTTTTACACGACAGCCACCAAATTTATGAAGACCAACTTGCAGCCCTGCATAAAGACAATGAAAAAGTCGGTAATGCCGGTGAAGAGCTTGATTTAGCACTCCTTGTAGATGGTCTTCAAGCTGAGCGTGAGCAAGGTATTACCATTGACGTTGCTTATCGTTACTTCTCTACAGCAAAACGTAAATTCATTATTGCTGATACGCCAGGACATGAGCAATACACACGCAACATGGTGACCGGCGCATCAACTAGTGACGTGGCGATTATCCTAGTTGACGCTCGTTACGGCGTACAAGTACAAACTAAGCGTCATAGCTTTATCTGTGACTCATTAGGTATTAAGCAGTTTGTTGTTGCTATCAATAAGATGGATATCGTCGATTTCGATGAAACGGTATACGAGAAAATCAAAGCCGACTACCTTAAGTTTGCAGAGCAGCTAAACGTTACTAATATCAAATTTGTGCCGATGTCAGCACTGAAAGGTGACAACGTAGTAACACGCTCAGAGCACACACCTTATTACACAGAAAAGCCACTGCTGGAGTTACTTGAAGACTCACCAGCAGCTGAAATTGATAACGGGTTTGAAGCCCGCTTACCAGTGCAATATGTAGTACGCCCGAACTTAGACTTCCGTGGTTTCCAAGGCACTTTAACGTCTGGCAAACTTAGCGTGGGTGATGCAGTAAAAGTATTACCATCGGGTAAAAGCTCGAGCATTAAAGAGATTGTCACTTTCGATGGTAACCTAGATACAGCTGAAGCAGGCCAAGCAATTACCTTAACGTTAAACGACGAAATTGATATCAGTCGTGGCGATGTGATTGTACCAGCAGCCTCAAATGCTGCTGTAACAAACCGTATTCAAGCTAAATTAGTATGGATGCATGAAGCACCGTTAGTATTAGGTAAAAGCTACAACTTTAAGTTAGGCAGCAAAAATACCTCGGCAGTGGTAAGAAAGATCGATCACACGATTGATGTTAATACCCTAGAGCATGGTCAAGCTGACTCATTACAGCTTAACGAAATTGCCATTGTAACCCTAGAGCTTACAGAAACAATTTTGGCTGATGAGTACCATAACAACCATGAAACAGGTGCATTTATCCTAATTGATCGCTTATCTAACCTGACCGTTGCTGCAGGTATGATTGAACAATTACTTAGCACCGAAGAGCAACAAAGTAACTTTAGCGATTTTGAAGTTGAATTTAACGCATTAGTACGCAAGCACTTCCCTCATTGGCAAGCGCTTGATATAACTAAGCTTAAATAATCACCATTCGCCTGTTATAGGAAGTAAAAAGCATGTATCAACAGCTGGTATTAACAGGCATTATGCTGGTATTAGTCGGGTGTCTTTTTGGCACTCGACTAAAACCTGCATGGTTATTTGTCGGCGCCATTGGTATTAGTTATTTAGCTGGGCTGATCAGCCTTGAAGATATGCTAATTAACTATGCAAATCCTTCTTTAATTACTCTTATTCTACTTGTACTCGTTTCGATAGCGGTAGAAAAAACCACGTTAGTGCAAAAGCTTGCTCAGTCTCTTTCGAAAGGTAGCCTGACAAGTTCGGTGACAAAACTGGGTTTATCAACTGCCTTTTTATCATCATTTACTAATAATACAGCAGTAGTAGCATCGCTTATCAGTGCAATAAAAGAAAGCCCGACACATTCACCGTCTAAGCTTTTGTTGCCTTTATCGTACACTGCCATTTTAGGTGGCACGATCACCCTGATAGGTACCTCAACCAATTTAATTGTTAATGGCTTTGCCGTTGAAGCGGGCATGGAGCCACTTGGTTTTTTTGATTTTACCTTGATTGGTTTAGGCGCATTAAGTGTTGGACTTATCACTATTTTAGTGATGCTCAAGTATTTACCAGATAACGGTAAAAATGACCAAGAGGTGGTGCCCTTTTACCTTGAAGGTAAAGTCGAAACAGGATCTAAACTAATTGGTAAAAGTGTTGAGGAAAATGGCCTTCGTGAATTAAAAGACTTGTTCTTAGCCGAAATAATCCGCGGTGATAAACGTATTTGCGCGGTTACCCCAAAACAAGTTATTAAAGAAGGTGACGTACTGCTGTTTGTAGGTGATATAAAGTCAGTACCTCTGCTCACCCAATTTGACGGCTTAAAAGTTGTGCACGACAAACATGAGAAAGACGTTGAGCACCTAGTTGAAGTTGTTGTTAGTCATTCATCAAAATACATTGGTAAAACAATTAAAGAAATTCGCTTTCGTGAACAATTTCATGCAGCCGTTATTGCCATTCGCCGCGGCCATGACCGTTTACAAGGTGGCTTAGGTAAAGTTCAACTGCAAGCGGGTGATTCCTTGATCCTTGCTCCTGGCAAAGCATTTTACTCGCTGCCCAATTTAAAACGCGAGTTTGTTTATATATCAGGCCTTGATTTACAAACCCATTTAAAACCTAAGCAATCAAATATTGTGTTAGCAAGTTTTGCAACCGTATTAGGGTTAAGTATTGTTGGCCTAGTGCCATTAGTAAAAGGCCTACTCGTTCTTCTTATCGGTTTAATGCTAACGGGCACAATCAAGCTAAGTGAAGTAAAACGTCGCTTCCCAATAGAGTTACTCGCAGTAGTCGGTAGTGCCATTGGCCTTGCCAAACTCATGATAGGCACAGGCCTTGCCGGTGAAATTTCGTCGGCCATGTTATACGTATTAGGTGACTTTGGGCCTTACGGCGCATTTATCGCCATATTCTTAATGACGGTTTTATTTACCGAACTCATTACCAACAATGCCGCTGCAGCGCTTTCGTTTCCGGTAGCGTATGCACTCGCCGTTGGTTTTGATGTATCACCGTTGCCTTTTATTATGGCTGTCGCATTTGGTGCATCAGCGAGCTTCATTTCGCCATTTGGTTATCAAACTAACTTGATGGTTTACAGCGCGGGAAATTACCGCCTTAAAGATTACATTGCCATGGGCTTACCTTTATCGATTATTTACTCGATTACGGTTTTAACACTCATACCACTGGTATTCCCATTTCAATAACGAGAGTAAAGACAATGGATGAAAATATTGTTTGGCATAATTACGCCATTAGCAAATCACAGCGTAGTGAGCAAAAAAAGCATAAGCCTGCCATTTTATGGTTCACAGGTTTTTCAGGTTCAGGCAAAAGTACAGTTGCTAACGCACTAGAAAGCGCATTAAACCAGTTAGGCGTTCACACCTACCTACTTGATGGCGACAATGTGCGTCATGGCTTATGTAAAGATCTTGGCTTTACTGATGAAGACCGCGTGGAAAACATTCGTCGCGTAGGTGAAACTGCCAAGCTAATGGTCGATGCCGGTCTTGTGGTATTAACCGCATTTATTTCGCCATTCCAAAGCGAACGCGATATGGTAAGAAACTTAGTAGAGGATGGTGAGTTTATTGAGGTATTTTTAGATACCCCGCTCGACGTGTGTGAAACACGCGACCCTAAAGGGCTTTATAAAAAAGCGCGTGCAGGTGAAATTAAGCACTTCACAGGTATCGACTCAGACTATCAAATCCCTACATCGCCAGAAATTAAAATCGATACCAGTAAAAACAGCCTAGACCAATCGGTGCAAGAACTGGTAGCGTATTTAAAACAACAGCAAATTATAGGTTAAGTCATGAATCAAACGGAACTGCTAGAAGAAATCTTACTCCTCGCACGCCAAGCCGGCAGTGCAATAATGGGGATTTACGAAAAGGACTTTAATGTTGAGTACAAAGCTGATGAAAGCCCAGTGACCGACGCCGACCTAGCAGCTCACAAAGTGATTGTGAATGGCTTACAACATCTCACCCCTGATGTACCAATTCTAAGCGAAGAAAGCGCTGATATTAGCTGGGATATCCGTCAAACTTGGCAACGCTACTGGTTAGTAGACCCAATTGATGGCACCAAAGAGTTCATTAAAAAGAATGGCGAGTTCACTGTAAACATTGCCTTGATTGAAAAAGGTAAACCGGTATTGGCCGTTGTCGATGCACCGGCATTAGGTGTGTCGTATATTGCTGCAGAAGCAATAGGTGCCTTTAAAGATAAAGGTGATGAGCGTATCGAACTTAAGGTAACCCGTAAACCAAATAAAGGGCTTATCCGTGTTGTCGGCAGTCGTTCACACCCCTCTCCTGATTTAGCTGAATTCGTAAAACAGTTTGAAGATGTAGAAATGGTTTCAAAAGGCAGCTCACTAAAACTTTGCCTTGTTGCCGAAGGGAGTGCAGATATATACCCACGCCTTGGCCCAACCTGTGAGTGGGATACCGGAGCAGGTCATGCGATTGCTGAAATAGCAGGCGCAACGGTTAGCAAACTCGATGGCAGCCCACTACTGTATAACAGTAAAGAAGAGTATCTGAATCCGTATTTTGTCGTATCGGCTTTACAGGACTAAAAACGTTCCGTTTAATATCGTAGGCTGGGTTGAGCGTAGCGAAACCCAGCACTTTTCTTATCATCTCAAAGTAAGTCTATAGATTTAACGCCTACCACTTAATAGTGAAACCCACCTAGATAATAAGTCCTTGTTCCTATAATATTTTGCTCTCTTAATCTATTAAAGGAATAACCATGACGACTGTTGAAAAAGCAATTGAAGCCGGTTACGAGGCACAAATTACTGCACTTTATAAAGCCCTTTCACAAGGGGTGCTTGCTGCTAATGGCGATGAAAGTGAAATCACAGCAGCTGAAGCGCGTTTTAAGAAAGGTTTAGCATTTGCCGCAGACATTAAAGCTCGCGCACTTGCAGCTGCAGAATAAATAGCTTAATTGGGCTTATCTCAATAAGCCCAACTTTTTCCTTTGTAAGTCTCTCCTTACAGCATAGTTATTTAAATACAACGCTAAAACATGCATTCTTAGTCGCTTTTCTATATGCTGCGCGACAATTATTATTCTAATAGTGGAGTGCTAATGAACACACATCAAGATGCTATGCAGTATGATGCATCGACAACAAGTAGTAACTCAAAATGGAATCTTCATGACACCCAGTGGGTGTTAAGTTTATTTGGCACCGCAGTCGGTGCAGGGATTTTATTCTTACCAATTAATATCGGCATCGGCGGATTTTGGCCTTTAATTATCATGGCATGCCTTGCCTTTCCGATGACTTACTTAGCTCACAGAGGCTTAGCCCGCTTTGTTTTATCATCAAAAAAGCCTGAAGCAGACTTTACCGATGTAGTAGAAGAACACTTTGGCATTAATGCAGGACGCCTGATTTCTTTACTGTATTTTCTATCTATCTTCCCTATCTTACTTATTTATGGTGTTGGCTTAACCAATACTGTAGACAGCTTTATCGTTAATCAATTAGGTATGGAGTCACCCCCACGCGTGCTGTTATCTGGCCTGCTCGTTGGCGGTATGATCAGCCTAATGTTAGGTGGCGAAGCACTCATGTTACGTGCCTTTGCTATTCTTGTTTATCCTCTCGTCGCTATCCTGTTCTTCTTATCGATTTACTTGATCCCAAGCTGGCAAATGCCTGATGTATCAATCCCTGAGTTTTCAGGTTTCATGAAAACACTTTGGCTATCAATACCTATCATTGTATTCTCGTTTAGCCATGCCGCTGCAATATCAAGCTTTGTACATGTACAGCGCGCTCACTATGGCGACAATGCCAAAATGAAGTCAGAAGCAATTCTGAAGCGCACCAGCTTATTGTTAATTGTATTTGTTTTATTATTTGTTTTTTCATGCGTGCTGTCGCTTTCTAGTGAGCAAATGGTACAAGCAAAAGCAGATAACGTATCTATCTTGTCATTCCTTGCCAATATTACTGATAACTCGTTTATTGCGACCTTAGGGCCATTAGTTGCCTTTATCGCGATTACCTCATCGTTCTTAGGTCACTTTTTAGGTGCCCGTGAAAGCTTCAACGGCTTAGTCAGTAAACAAGCGCATATGAACCCTAAGCTTGTTGATAAGATTGGCACTGTCATCATGTTCTTCGCTATTTGGTATTGCTCAGTGATCAACCCAAGTATTTTAGACATGATGGATCAGCTATCAGGCCCTATAATCGCCATGATCCTTTTCATCATGCCAATGATTGCCGTATATAAGGTGCCTAGCTTACACAAATACAGAAACCGCTTGAGCACACTGTTCGTATTAACAGTTGGCTCTCTAGCCGTATTTGCGCTTATCTACAGCATGATTAAATAGTCAAAGCTTAAACTTTAAAAAGCCCAGCAGGGAAGCCTGCTGGGCTTTTTTGTTAGTAACTGGAAAGTTGGAAGGCGTGGCGTAGGTTGGGTAGAGCGCAGCGAAACCCAACACAGAGCTATCAGCTATCAGCTTTCAGCCGTCAGCGATCAGCCGCTCGGTGTGGGTGTTTGGTGCTGCGTCACCCTCAGCCGGAGGTTATAGGCTAAGTGTACTTGTAGGAATGGCTTTAACCATGAATGTTTTTGTTATAGTTTGAATTCGGCACTGAAGTGCCTCCTACGAGGCTTTGTTACTGAGGGAGACTCAGTTACCTGACAACTCGGTAGATCAACTGACATCTATTATCTGCCGTCTGAGATACGCATCACGTAGGAATGGCTTCTGCCATGAATATGCTTGTTATGGTCTGAATTCGGCACTGAAGTGCCTCCTACGGGGGTTGTTGCTGTGGGTGACTCTCTACTAAACAACCCAACAATTCAACTTTACCCTTGCTAACTAGAAACTCGCTAACTCGTTGGGTTTCGCTCCGCTCTACCCAACCTACCTGGAGAATGAACAGGGAGTGCTGAGGGAGTCCCTGTACTAAACAACCCCGCAGTTCAGCTGATGTCTGATGGCTGAAAGCTGACAGCTCCAGACGCAAAAAAGCCCGACTCTTTCGAATCGGGCTTTCTCTAATTTGGAGCCTGGCGATGTCCTACTTTCACATGGCAAATGCCACACTATCATCGGCGCTGTTTCGTTTCACTACTG
>NZ_CAMZMY010000035.1:0-30247 GCF_947311895.1 Pseudoalteromonas sp. PAR1
GAAATCGCTGAAAACGTAGAGTGGTTTGGTCAAACAATGTTTGTTCAAAACTCATCATTTGGTCGTTATGCTCCTCCTGCTGCAGAGTGGGAAAATATGTCTGCTGATAACCCACACAACCCTTATGGTGTAGACGGTGCGTATGGTTTATTCCGTTGGGTTGGTATCGGTACTCGTGACGGTAACGTAGACGACTACAATATCGACTTAACTACTGGTCTTCGCGGTGACTTCGACTGGAACAATGCTTCATGGGAAGTTTATTACCACCGTAACAAAGCAGATAACAAATCTGTTGGTCAATACTACCTTTCTTATTCTGGTTTAGCATATAACCAAGCTAATGATATTGATTTAGGTTCAGATGAAGGTGTTGCAAACATGAAAGCAACAACACTTCAAGAATCTTCATCGACTTTTGACCAATACTTTGCTGGTATCGGCTTCGATTTATTCGAATTACCTGGTGGTCAAGTATCACACTACGTAGGTATGGAATATTTTGAGCAAACTTATGCAGATATCTACGATGGTCAATCAGCTGCTGGTTTAATCGGTGGTTCAGCAGGTAACTCATCACAGGGTAAACGTGATGTAACAGCACTGTTCTTCGAGTCAGTTCTTCCAATTACTGAAACTGTAGAAGTTAACTTAAAAGCTCGTTACGATGACTACTCTGACTTCGGTGACAATATTGCTCCTGCGGTATCTGCTCGTTGGCAAGTAGCTGATAACATCGTTATCCGTGGTTCATATTCTGAGTCTTTCCGTGCACCAGGTCTTGACCGTCTTAATGCTGCGCGTTCATTTTCAGCAGAAGACGCTATTGACTATAGAAATGGCTCTACAACAGAGCGTCAGTACAATACATACTATACACAAAACTCAGAGTTAGATGCTGAAGAATCAGATTACACTAACCTTGGTATCGCGTGGGACGTAAACGACAACCTTACTTTCAAACTTGATTACTTCCAGTTACAAATCGATAATGTAATCCAACAAAAGACATTACAAGCTCTTTTATCTGACGAAGCTGCAGGCCTAATCTCTGCTGTATCAGTAGATACAGATACTTCGAATGAGACTTTCTATCTGAAGCGTGCTGCATCTGGAACGCTTATTGAAGCAGGTACATCTTACTTTAATGGTGCTGGTTTCGAAATTGAAGGTATCGACTTTACAATTGCTGCAAATCTTGAAACTGGTTTTGGTGATTTCCGTTTCCAAAACGTGAATAGCTTTGTACTTTCATATGAAGAAGAAGTAGGTGGTCGAGTTCAAGATACATCTGGTTGGTCAGGTCAACCTGAGCTTAAGTCTGTTGCAACGGTTGCATGGTCTTATGAAGATCACTCTTTAGCATGGAACGCAACATTTACTGATAGCACAAGTGAGTTTGAAAAAGCTCCTTTAGATGCTGATGGTAATCCAATTGCTGGTGCTAAATATGATGTGTCTGGTCGACTTGATAGCTGGTTAGTACATAACTTAACTTACACTTATAATGCTGGTGCATATGGTGCTGTTACTTTCACTGTTAATAACTTAACAGATGAAGATCCAGTGCTATCATCAAATGGCACATGGGATGATCAAGACTTATATAACAACTTTGGTCGCGATTATCGAGTAAGCTACTCAATCAGCTTCTAATAAAGTTTTTTGAACGTAAAAAGGCTGAATTTTTTCAGCCTTTTTTATGGAATATACATGGCGATCATTGGACAAAATATTGATACAAGGCTACCTGATGTCTTTAGCAATTATTTTAATAGTTTATTAAGAAGGAGAGTTAAACGATTCGTCAAAACCATGATAATGAGCATAAAGTTCTTAAACTTAATCAAATGTTTGTTTGTCATCACTTTGAATCAATTATTATTATTCCGAACTAGAAAACTCTCAGTATTGTTAGTAAGTAAAATCAAAGAGTGGTTGATATTGAAGTGGGTTTTATAAAATAAGAAAGCACAGATATTAATGAGTGCTAATTGCATTGAAACAAGTTAGTTATTTGTACCATTTGAAATAATCTCTTATACTGGAATTTCCTGATTAACAATTAGTTAAGGCTTTTGTTTGGGTAAGATAACTGTCTTTATCTATATATTACTTTCATTACTTGTATCATTTAGTGCGAATTCTGAACAGACTGGTGCAACTTTAAAAGCAGGTATCGTTAGCTATAACTTTTTCCCGTATCATACGCGTGATGCTGATGGTCAGTTTTCAGGCGTGATTGTTGGCTACAGTAATGAAATTGCCAGCTTGCTTGGGGCTGAATTAGATTATGAGGTATATGCAAGTTTAAATGAGCTTTTAGATGCTTTGGAGGCAGGAAAAGTCGACTTTGCTGTTGGCTTAAATGAGACAAAACAACGCAAGAAGCATTTCTTATTTTCTACTCCGTTTATGGAATCGCCGCGCGGAATCGTGACAAAGCAAAAGATAGCCAACGATGCTTTAAAAAATTTGGCTAGCCTGCGCTGGGTTTGTATAACTGGCAGCTCACATTGTGAATATTTAGCCGAAAATGGCGCTCTGTTTATTAATCGCTTTATTCAACCGGAAGATGCATATAAGAAAATTGCTGATGGCACATTTGATGCGTTTTTGGGAGATTATTCTGCTTTATCTCATCAATTTAAAAATCGTACTCATGATAACTTAAAAGTAGTTAGTCCTATTTGGTTATCAAGTGAAACTTTGCATGTAATGTTTAATAAAAACAATACGTTGCTACGTAACCAAGTGAATTCTGTTTTGACCTCAATATCTCCAACTACTAAACAGTTGTGGGAAAGTGCTGCGAGTGAAGAGTACTTAGCTGCAAAGGCATATGGGCAGTTTAAGCGCGATTTTAACCGTATTAATGCCGAAGATATTAATAATTATTTACTGACATTTTCATTTATTGATGGCATTTATCCACTAAATTCAACAAACAAGAATGGTGAGGCCAGAGGGTATTTAAACGATACACTGCAACTTCTTTCACAGCGAAGTGATTTTCAATTTAAGTACATACCAGCCGCTAACTCTAGCGAGTTAGAAAAATTATTTTTAGCAAATAAAGTTGATATTATTCCTACACTTACACCATCTAAAATAGATGAAGGTGTACTAATTGCTTTACCTGCTCACTATAGTTTAGAAATGGTGTTAATTTCTAAGCGTTCAAGAGAAATTAAACGGATAGGGTATTTTGAAACGTTTGCAAATCCATTAGAGAGGCTTGTGGTTAGTGAACAGCTTGATACCGTTTCATTCGATTCAATTCAAACTCTTTTTTATGCGTTAAGAAATGATAACATCGACGGCGTAATCTTGCCTCAAAGCATTGCCGCTTATCAATTAAATCAGTTTTATATTGGTGAATTTTACATCAATCCAAAATATCGTTATTCGCAGCCTATTTACTTTTTAGTAAATAAACACTTTTCTGAATTTGCCACTTTACTCGATAGTTTATTTAAAACATTAACAAGTAATGATTTTACTCATGTAGTCAATCGCCATGGTATTTTTAATATTGAGCAAGGCTACGATAAAAAAACGGTAAACACGACAGCAATTCTTGTTTTAATCCTGTTGGCAGTATCTGTTATTTACTTTATTAGCTGGCGAATAACAATTAATAGAGAAATAGCAAAACGCAAACACGCTGAACAGGTTGCACTAAGTAAACTTAACTTCACTCAAAAGCTGATAGATGACCTTCCTACTATGGTGGTGATACAGGATAAAGATCAACGTCGCATAATGTGGAATAAGGCTTATAAAGATAATTTTGCTCATTTATGGGATAAAGATAATCAATACCTACGTACTGATCTTGATGTGGTTAAGAAACTGCTTTCGCAAAACAGACAAAGTTTAAAGTCAGGAAAAGTGATAAATCAGCAAATAAACTACACCAATAATGAAGGACAAAACCTTGAACTTCTTTATACAAAAAAACCTTATTATGGTGTTGATGGTTTACTTGCAGGCATTATGACAGTAATTACCGATGTTACCGAGCATCACCAATTACAGCGTGAGAATAAATCAGTACAAAAACTACTACAAACAATTACCGATACTATCCCAGGCGGCGTTTTTCAGTACGAGTATTATGATAATGGTGAGGGTAGCTACACTTATATTAGCCGAGGCGCACAAGAGTTATTAGGTATTTCAAATACAACCGTTAATCGTCGGGGTATGACAGGTTGCATTTCGCCTCATATTGTTGATGAAGACAGGGTTAAAATTGCTAAAAGTTTTAAGCTTGCTAACAAACTTAATAGCATGATCGATATTGAGTTTAGAGTGAACCATTTAGGTCAGCAGATTTGGTGTCGATATATAGCAAATGCTGAGCCCAAAAAGCAGTCTTCGCAAGAGGGAGTTCGTTGGAATGGCATTTTATTTGACATTAATTTGCTAAAACGCCAGCAAGCAGACCTTACAAAGGCAAATCAATTAGCACAGCAAGCTGATTTAGCGAAAAGTCGTTTTATTGCAACCATGAGTCATGAACTGCGAACGCCTATTTCAGGCGTTAGTGGCTTTATTGAATTACTAAAAGCTTCAACGATGACTGATGAGCAATACCAATTAGTAGAGCACATTGATGGCTCTTTATTAAAGTTACGCACTTTAGTTGATGATATTCTTTATTTTGCAAATACTAATGCGGGTAATATCGATGTTGAAATACGAAATGTAGATTTAGAGTCGCATTTATGCCGAGTTATACGCGCTCATGAATATCTTGCTAAGCAAAAAGGCATAGAATTCATTTTATCGTGGCGTACAGCGGCCTATAATTTAGCCTCTGTCGATATAAACCACGTGATGCAAGTTGTTTCTAACGTGCTAAATAATGCAGTTAAGTTTACCGAGCAAGGCACGATTAGTTGTGATGTTTTGTTTGAAAAAAACACCCTTAAACTTGAAGTATCAGATACCGGCAAAGGTATGACTGCTCAGCAACTAAAGCAAACATTTACCCCTTTTGAGCAAGCAGATAATTCTATTCAACGTCGTTTTGGTGGTGCTGGTCTGGGTTTAAGTCTTGCCAAGCAATTACTAGATGCAATGGAAGGTGAGATTAATATTTCTAGTACTTATGGGAAAGGCACCAATGTTTATATCACTGTGCCATTAACCCAAGTTAGCAAATCTAAGCTAAGTCTATCTTCTGTTACTTGGTATGTCTGTAGTCAAAATCAGCCTCTGTTAAATTGTTTAAACAGCATTGGTGTTCAATATAAGCAGCTAGATTGGCCATTAGATAAACATGCTTTTGAGCAGGCAAAAAGTATATTTATTGATGAGTGCTATATGGTGGAACTTTGGGGTAACGATTGGCGAACAGAGATAAACCAAGCAAGCAATAAATACATTATTGTGTTAAGTCCGAATGGTACTCAAGCACCTGCAAAATGTAGCTGTCACGTTTTAGCTGTAGACCCACTGTATCCAGATATACTAAGAGAGTTAATTGATAATATTCACACTAAAAGTAGTGAGCCAACCCGACTAGAAAATACTCCTGTTTATGGTCAAATACTGATAGCTGAGGATAATAAAACCAATCAACTATTACTTGAAAAGCAATGTCAAAAGCTTGGTATTAAGGCTGTAATAGTCGAGGATGGTTTCGCAGGGTTAAAAGCGCTTGAGAATAATCATTTTGACTTATTATTAACAGACTGCCATATGCCGGATTTGGATGGTTTCGGCTTAGCAAAAAGTATACGAGAAAAAGAACAATTTAAGCATTTACCTATTATCGGTTTTACTGCTGACTCCTCGAAAGAATGTCTAAAAAAAGCATTAGATTCAGGTATGAATAGCGTTCTTTTTAAGCCGTATAAACTAAATGAATTATATAATAGATTGGCTGAGTTTATTGACCTGAACACGAGTGATGTTGAAGCCATTGACAATACATTTATAAACATACAAGGTGTTAAAGATAAGCAGCATTGGTTAACTGTTTTTGGAAATGAAAATGATGCAAAAATGTTAGCTGAGGTGTTTATAAACAGCTTACAAGAGGATGTGGATAATTTATCTACGCACTTAAAAAATCATGATATTGAAAAGATTTCTCGTTCAATCCATAAGCTTAAAGGTGGGATTGTTATGCTTCAATACCCACCATTGTCAGAACTTATCGTGCAGACAGAAAATAGATTTAATCAACAACATGACACTTTGGTTGTCGAAGGGTTGATTTCAGAGCTACTTGACGTAATAGATAAAGTTAAGTTATGGCTTTAATATAATGAAAAGTGCTATAAAAAATAAGCATGCCATAGATTAATTTATGATTTAATTATATACTCATGAACGTTTAACATCTAACTTAAATTTTATATCCAAGAGAGCTCTAAATGAAAGAAATCCGGTCTTTTGTTAAATCTGCGTCGTTAACTGAGCTTGAAAAAGCCAAGCAGCTAATTGACACAGCAATCGAGAAATATACTCAACAGCAAGAAGCTAAAAAAGAAGTACTCGATTTGTTAAAAGAAAAAGGACTTACATTAGAAGATTTACAAGATGTAGCAAGTACAGATAAGCGTACTAAAGTTAAACCAAAATATCGCATCGAGTATAATGGTGAAATCGTTGAATGGACGGGTCGTGGTAAACGTCCTAAAGCGTTCCAAGGTGTCGATCTAACTAAGCACTTGGCTTAATTTTTTGCTTTAAAGAATATGAAGGGAAGCGTATGCTTCCCTTTTTTATGTCGAATATTCCGATAAAATGAAGTACGTACTCAGACCCTACCAACAAGAGGCCGTAGAACGCACGGTTGCTCACTTTCGACAAACAGATGATGCTGCACTGATCGTATTACCAACAGGGGCAGGAAAAAGCCTTGTTATTGCAGAGCTTGCGCGCATTGCCAAACAAAAAATTATGGTGCTTGCACATGTCAAAGAATTGGTGGAGCAAAACGCAGAGAAATATATGAGCTTTGGCTTTAAGGCGAGTATTTTTTCAGCAGGTTTAAAGCAAAAGTCTTTAACAGAGCAAGTCACCTTTGCAAGTGTGCAGTCCCTGGCGCGCAATACCGATAAGCTGAGTGATGCCTACTCTTTGTTGATCATTGATGAGTGTCACCGTGTCAGCGGTGATGAACAAAGCCAATACGGGCAGGTGATAGCGAGTCTAAAAAAGCAAAACCCCAACCTTAAAGTGCTTGGCTTAACTGCGACACCTTTTCGTATGGGGATGGGCTGGGTTTATCATCATCA
Source organism: Pseudoalteromonas sp. PAR1 (assembly GCF_947311895.1). Lineage (NCBI taxonomy): Bacteria > Pseudomonadati > Pseudomonadota > Gammaproteobacteria > Alteromonadales > Pseudoalteromonadaceae > Pseudoalteromonas > Pseudoalteromonas sp. PAR1. The sequence goes on from NZ_CAMZMY010000035.1 coordinate 7,260, forward strand.
TTATCACGGTTTTGTTAGAGGTGATAAAGATGCGCCATTTAAAAAGTGTATTTTTGAGTTACCACTGCGCTATATGATTAAGAACGGCTATTTAACGCCGCCGCATGAAGTCGATGCTGCTATTAGTCATTATGACTTTTCATCACTACCGAGTGATTCATTTGGTCGATACAGTATCGAAAATATGAATGCATTATTGAAAGATAACACACGGGCAACAAAAGCTATTATCAAGCAAGTTATAGAATACAGTGAACAGCGTCATGGCGTGATGATCTTTGCCGCAACCGTGATGCATGCCAAAGAAATTACCGGTTACTTACCAGAGCAAAATACTGCACTTATAACCGGCGATACCGATAATAACGAACGTGACCGAATTATTAATCAATTTAAAGCAAAACAAATAAAGTATTTGGTTAATGTATCTGTGCTCACGACAGGCTTTGATGCTCCTCATGTTGATTTCATCGCGATTTTACGGCCAACCGAATCGGTCAGTTTATACCAGCAGATTGTAGGTCGGGGCCTGCGCTTAAGTGAAGGAAAAAAAGACTGCTTAGTGATTGACTATGCAGGTAATGGTTTTGATTTGTTTTATCCTGAAGTGGGCAGTAAAAAAGCGCAAAGTGATAATGAGCCTGTTCAAGTACTGTGTCCGGGTTGTGGATTTGCGAATATTTTTTGGGGTAAAACAGACAGCGAGGGTAAAGTGATTGAGCATTTTGGAAGACGTTGCCAAGGCTTGCTGGACGATGGTGAAGAACAAGTTCAGTGCGATTATCGTTTTCGGTTTAAAGAATGTGAGCAGTGTGGTGAACAAAATGACATTGCTGCAAGGCAGTGCCATTCTTGTGGTGCCATGATGGCAGACCCTGATGATAAACTACGAGAAGCACTAAATTTAAAAGATGCCTTGGTATTAAGGTGTAGTGGTTTGTCAGCTCAGGTGCTCGCAAAAGGTTTACTTAAAATTAGTTATTATGATGAAGACGGTGCAAGTTGTGATGAGGTATTTAACTTAGCAAATGACACCGGACGATTTATTTTTAATAAGCAGTTTGGTAAGAGAGCAGCACCAGGTTTTACCCCAATTGAATGGCAAAGCGCTGAGCAGGTTGTCGATTTACAGCAGCGACTACTGGCCCCCGATTTTGTGATTGCGCGTAAAAATAAAAAATATGGTTGGAAAGTGGCAGAAAAGCTATTTGATTATCAGGGGAGTTTTCGTAAAGCGAATCAACTAAATTGATTCGCTTACAAAATTGGCTGGCAGGCTTATTGTTCTTCAGCCATTAAACCCCAGCCATCACCATAACCATTATGGCCATTAGCGATGCTTTCTAAGTATTGCTCAGTTTGGCTAAGTAAAGTGTGATCTGGCACCATCTTCACGCGGGTAATTACTTCCCACACCCCTGTATCTGGGCATTTGGACAACTCTGTTGAAGGAGCAAGCTCATCACTTGTAATCGCTTCAGCAAATTTTTCTGCTTCAGGTTTTTGTTCAAAAAGAATATAGAAATCGATGGTTTGCATACTGGTTAAATCGACACCAGCTTCAGCTATTTCAGCTAATAATTGACCGTTTTCGTCATCAGGGAAGTGCATTTAGTCGCTCATTCATTATAAATCTAGGTATTATCCGCTATTGTAGCGAAAATAATTGTTTAACGCGTACTAATTTTAGCATTTCAATTATGTCGGTGGCTATTGCACTGTGATAGTATCTTTTTGTACTCATTTTAGATTATGACTCCTCCAAAAAAGTAAGGATATTTTTTGTATACTCGGCATTTCTTTTTTGTCTTTTTGTTTATCTGCTTTTCATACAGCCAGCATGCATCGAGTGCGGCTACGGTTATTAAAGATTATAAAATTCAGGGGATCAGTGATGAGCTCGAAAAGAACGTTGAGCTTTACATAAAACAACTTATCGATGAAAAAACTTCCAAGGCATTAAAGCGTCATGCTAAAAGCCAAGTAGAAATGAGTTTAAAAGCCCTTGGCTATTACAAACCGACCATCAAAATTAGTTTCGATAACGCGCAGCAGCTATTAATTGTCGATGTTGAACGAGGCCCTGTTACCCGAATTGCAGATATCAACGTAACTATCACTGGTGCCGGGAAAGATGACGCTGAATTTATGTCTGCTGTCAATAGTATCAAAATCAAGCCGGGTGACTTTTTAAATCACGGTAAATATGAGGCTGCTAGAAAAGGTCTTGAAAGCCAGCTATTAGAGTTAGGCTATTTTGATGCGAAGTGGCACGAGCATAAATTGGCCGTATCGCTAAAAAATAATAGCGCAAAAGTCATTTTTAATGTCGATACCGGTCCTCGCTATCAGTTTGGTGATATCACCATTGGGAGTGAGACTCCCGCTGAAAAATACATTCGTTCGCTGGCGGAGTTTAAACAAGGTCAGCCATATAAAGCGACCGAGGTTTCTGATTACAACTTAGCGCTATCGAGTACCCCTTATTTTGCGAGTGTCCGTGTGTATGCAGATATTGCAAAACGTAAAGATAATCAAGTGCCTGTTAATGTTGATGTATTACATAAGCCAGCCAATAGCTATGAAGTGGGTGGCGGTTATAGCACAGATCTTGGTCCGAAAGTTCGTTTTAAGTGGACCAAACCTTGGATCACCGAAGATGGCCACTACTTAGAAAGTAACCTAAATGTATCTGAGCGCCAGCAAGATATATCATTGGGCTATACGGTACCGGTCGACGATCCTAATGATGACCTTTGGCGCTTCTCTGTGGGTTACAAGCTCGAAGACGAATTAACTAATGATCTGTACAGCAAAATATTAACCGGACAGTTGCAAAGGCAATGGCTAACCGAAGACGACTGGGTGCGTACGGCCTTTTTAAGACGTGATTATGAAACTTATCGTATTGGCGATGAGGAGCAAAGTGCAAAAATGCTGATGCCCGGCATCAGTTATGCGAAAAAAGATACTGAAGGGGGTACAACACCTTATGAAGGTTACCAATGGATGGTTTCGGCCGAATTTGGTTTAAAAGATATGATGTCTTCAACCAACATTTTGCGCTTACAACTGCAAAATGCCTGGCTAACTACTTTTGCAGATCGCCATATGTTGTTTTTAAGAGCCAACCTAGGTGCCATGCTGGTCGATAATATAAATGATGTGCCGTTATCACTGCGTTTCTATGCCGGTGGTGATCAGAGTGTACGTGGTTTTGCTTATGAATCTATTTCCCCAGAAGATGAGGAAGGGCGCTTAATTGGTGGTAAATATTTGATGAGTGGCACTGTTGAATATAACTATCAATTTGCTGAGCATTGGCGCGCAGCCTTATTTGTCGATAGTGGTACTGCGACTAATGATTTTAGTGACCGCGTCGAAGTCGGTGCCGGTTTTGGTTTTCGGTATTTAACCCCTGTTGGCCCGGTGCGTATCGACCATGCTTGGGGTCTGACAAAAGAAAGCAAAAGTACCCGATTAAGTATTACCATAGGGCCTGAAATCTAATGAAGATGTTAAAAAAGATAACCAAGGTTCTATCAATCACGTTGGCAAGTCTGCTAGTTATTGTGTTTTGTTTGCTATTCACCGCGCCCGGTAATCACTTTATTGCATACACAGCGAATAAGTTAGTTGATGGCTTAACAATAAAGCTGCCATCTGGGCGTTTTTTATATAACGATGCGTTTGATGTTCACTTTGAGAATCAAGGCATCAAGCTTGATGCAAAGCAGCTAAAAATTGATTTGTTCTGGTGGCGTTGTGATGGCATTTGTCTTGATAATTTAAGCGCCCAGTCGATAGATTTAAATATTAAAAGCCAAGCTGCATCAACTGAGCAGGGCTCTGAAACAGAGCCTGAAGTTGCACAAGCCGCACAAATTAGCTTACCAATGAAAGTTGCTGTTAAGCGAGTTGCAATTAATCGCTTTAATCTTGCGCATCCGAGTGCCGATGTAACAGTCAACAAATTAAACTTAAGTGGTCGTGGCGAAGCATCGGATCTTACAGTGGATTCACTGACCATTGCTGATGTTGCTATGATGCTACACGAAGCAAAAGAGCAGCCTAAATCAACGCCATTAACAGAGCTTCCAGCATTACCAGCACTTGATATTACGCTACCGATTAATGTTGAGTTAAAGCAACTTCAAATCAGTAAAGTTGCTGTTACTCCTTATGGCGCAGAAGAGGCTCAGCTTATTGAAAATATCGAATTGGTAGCTTCAGCCAAGGGAAGCGATATTAATCTTGAAAAGCTTGCTGCAAGTTATCAGCAATGGCAATTGAACACCCATTTAACGGCAGCGCTTGCGGGTAAAAATACAGTTGAGGGGGCTGTGTCTGTAAATAGCAATGAGCATCAAGCTAAGTTATTAGTTTCAGGGCCGCTTGAGGATTTAAAGTTAGACCTAGTTACACAGGGAGCATACTCAGCAGAGTTAAAAGGGGCTGTGAACCTAAAACAAACAAATTACCCATTTGATTTAACTGGTCAAATAGCAAAGTGGCAAATAGCAACAGATACACAACAGCTGCAATTATCGGACTTTGATTTAAAAGCGAAAGGCCATGCCGATGCTTATGCTGTTGATTTGAGCCTAGTAACGCAGTTAGATGCATTACCGGCAATGACTGTGAAATCGCAATTACAAGGCAGTTTAACAAACGCAAAACTTGAGCAGTTAAGCCTTAATACTAACGACAGTAAAGCAGAAATTACCGCATCAGTTGATTGGTCAAATGGCGTAAAAAGCCAATTTAAAGGGGGTTTAAGCCACTTAAAAGCCCAATATTTAACGGATGCACTAAGTAGTGATTTATCTGGTGAATTTAATGGTTCATTTAACTTACAAGCAAGTGAGTGGCAGCTTGCGCTGGATAACACACAATTAAATGGCTCTGTGAATGAAGTACCTGTGACCTTGCTGTCGGACTTTGAACTTGATAGCAGCTTGCATGCGAGTTTCAATAAACTAGAAGTGAAAAGCGGTAAAAATGAAATTGCTTTATCGGGTCAGGTAGATGATGTATGGCAAGTTGACGGCAAATTGCGTTTAGATGCAAGTGGTCAAGATATCTTGCCTATGCAAGGCAAGGGCTTTGCTGATTTGAGTTTGCGTGGTGAGCGTCTTGCACCAACGGTTGATTTAAATTTAGTTCTTAATACATTGAGCTATCAAGATATTCAGGTTGATGGTTTAACATTAAAAGGGCAATTTGATTACGCTGCAGACTGGCAAACGGATGTGTCATTGGTGCTTGATTCTGCATCGATTAGCGAACACAAAATTAATCAAATTGAGTTAGACGCTAGCGGCGATAAAACAGATCACCATTTAACTTTTTTACTCGATGCAGACCAAGGCAAGGCGTCGTTTGATATTGACGGTAAATTTAATAAAGAAACCTGGCAAGGTGCGCTGAGCCAAATTCTTGTTACCGATAATCAGGTGCGCTTTGGCACTAATAAACCAATTAATATTCAAGTTAATACCAAGACATTTGACTTTAATGTCGCTGCACATTGCTGGCAAAGTGATAACTCAAAATTATGCTTTGAGACTTTGCAGCAAACTAAGCAGTTAGGCCAGTTAAATGCACAGCTTGCAGCGTTATCGATTGCTGAATTTAAACACTTCTTACCAGATAACTTGAAAGTAACAGGGGATGCAAGCGGGGAGTTTGTTGCCAACTGGAATAATGGCGCACTAAAAACTATTCGTGCCAATATCAAAACTCAGCAGCTTGAAGCATCCTTAATCGATGGTGCAAGTGTATATAAATTACCGGTTGAGGTTTTAGATATTTCGGCAATGAGCGACGCACAAGTTGGTAAACTTAATGCCACTATTGATTCATCCGTATTAGGTAAAGTAACGTCAGAGCTCAACATTGATGATATTCAAAATCAACAGACCTTAGCGGGCGACTTGGTTATTGAGAAAATTGAGTTAACAAACTTACGACCCTTTATTGCTTCACTTGAGCAATTAACAGGCGACATCAAAGGACGATTAGCAATCGCAGGTACTTTAAAAGAACCATTACTCAATGGTGATTTTGATGTCGAAAAAATCAACCTTGAAGGGGCAACCCTGCCTGTATCGCTGCAAAACTCTTATGTGAACATTGCCTTTAATAACCAAAGTGCGAAGCTCACGGGTGAGCTTAAAGATACCGAAGGGGGCGCGCTTAATTTATCTGGTGGTGTTGATTGGCAGCAAGATTTACCTGACGTTGACGTGAAATTAAACGGTAAAGAGTTTTTTGTGCGTGCCCAGCAAGATGTCACCTTTAAAGTATCGCCAGATTTAACAATGTCGTTGAAGAATAATGCGTTTAATCTTGATGGCCAAGTTGTAGTGCCATGGGGTCGTATTGCCATTGAAGAGCTACCAGAAGGCGCTGTACAAGTCAGCGATGATGAAGTCATTGTTGATATTGAGCAGCAACAGTCAGAAAAAGTGCCTTTTGATTATGCTATTAACTTAAAGGTGTTGGTTGAAAATGATGTGCGCGTTGACTCGTTTGGCTTACAGTCGAAAGTTGAAGGTGACATAAACATCAGCATGGACCAAGTTACGCCGATGATAGCAACGGGTGAGTTGAACCTAGTTCAAGGTACCTATCGTGCTTTTGGTCAAGACTTGCAAATTCGCACCGGTCAGGTGGGCTTTAGTGGCTCAATTGATAAACCGTACTTGAACATTAAGGCAATTCGTAATCCAGACAACACCTCGAATGGCGTGATTGCGGGTATTACCTTAACTGGTAATGTTGAACAACCTTCATTAAAAGTATTCTCAGAGCCTGCGATGGACCAAGCCCAAGCATTGGCTTATTTATTAAATGGTCAACCTCTTGATGAAGGAGACAGTTCAACCGATGCGATGCTCACCCAATTACTGCTTGCCCAGGGTGTAAACCGTAGTGAAGGTGTGGTATCTAAAATTGGTGAAAGCTTTGGTTTGTCTGATGTAAGCTTAAGTTCAAGCGGTAGCGGGGATGACACCAAAGTTGAAATATCTGGCTATGTTACACCAGGTATTCAAGTGAAATACAGTGTCGGCATTTTTGATTCATTAAGTGAAGTGGCAGTTCGTTATCAATTGTTGTCGCAATTGTATATCGAGGTCACCAGCGGCCTTTATCAAAATGTTGATATTCTTTATAAATTTGATTGGGACTAATACATCTACTTGGCACCATAAATCGCTTTTATTTGCTTATTAAGGCATAAGTTAATAGGCTGAGTTGTCAATTACTTAAAAGATAATAACAATGAAATTAAGTCTATTAACTCTGTGCCTTGGCGTAGTATTAGCTGCACCAATTGCTGCAAAAGAAACAAGCCAAAAACGTTCTGCTGGCGAAATCATTAAAACCGCAAGTAGCAGTGAGTGGCGAAAAGTCAGTGCCGAAAACGTTATTAAATTAACCTTACCTACAGGCGCTGCTTATATCGAACTAAACGATAAACTAGCGCCCATTCACGCAAATAACATGCGACAGCTTGCTAAAGAAGGGTTTTATCAAGGCCTGAGTATGTATCGCTTTGTTGAAGGATTTGTTGCGCAGGGCGGGGATGCCAGCGAAAGTAAATCCGTTAAAAATGCCAAAAAAGGATTATCCGCTGAGTTTTATCTACGCACTGAGACTCCTTTAGCGATTACAGAGCTTAAAGGGCCTGATGGTTATGCTGCTAAAACGGGCTTTTTAAATGGCTTTGCTGTGGCACAAAACCAAAGCCAAACCGAAACATGGCAAGTACATTGCCCAGGAATTTTTGCTATGGCCCGCGGTAATGATATTAATTCCGGTGGTACCGAATTTTATGTCACCATCGGTAATAGCCAGCGCTATTTAGACCGTAATATCACCGTGTTTGGTCGTGTTTTAGAAGGCATGGAGCACTTTAATCTATTGCAACGTAAAGCCACTGAAGGTCAGGCATTTAACCCCATCACAGATATGCAAGTATTAGCAGATATCAAAGACACAGATAACAGTGAATTTCGGGTGATGAAAACAGACTCAAATGCGTTTAAAGCCTTTATTGAAGCGCGTAAAAATCGCGTAGAAGTATGGTTTGTTGAAAGCCCTGATTACATCGACGTTTGTGCCATGCCAATTCCAACCGAGAGGATTATGCCAACTCGCAATAATACTTAATCATTTTGAGGGATTAAATCTGTCGCTAACTGCGTTAAAAATCTCTCATTTAGAACAACTAAATAACGTAATTTTTGCCTTGTTATCAACGAGATTTTATTGCCTCAAAACTGTTCACTTAATTAAGCGAATTGGCATAAATAAAGCCATGACCACCTGATAGATTATTTGATACAATATCAGTCTATTGGTTAAGAAATATAAGGGTATCGGGTGGTTAACCTAGGTCCGCTGTTCGGCGAATTAAAAACGTGTTTACGCAAAGATCAATTCATCTTCAAAAAACGCCTACATGGCATCAAAAAAATCAACGATGAAACTAAGCAAGCGAGCATAGCGCAAAAAATAGCAGAAGATATTAGCCGTTCGCAGCAATTACGCGAGCATCGTTTGGCTGCCTTGCCTAAAGTGACCTACCCAGAGCAACTTCCTGTTAGTCAAAAGAAAGATGACATTAAACAGGCGATCGCCAATAACCAAGTGGTGATCATCGCCGGTGAAACAGGCTCAGGTAAAACGACGCAGATCCCAAAAATGTGTTTAGAGCTTGGCCGAGGTGTTGACGGATACATTGGTCATACTCAACCTCGTCGACTCGCGGCTCGAAGTGTCGCGAATCGTATTGCAGAAGAAATGCAATGCGAGCTAGGCCAACAAGTGGGCTTTAAAATTCGCTTTAGCGACCAAGTCTCCGACAATAGCTACATTAAATTGATGACAGACGGTATCCTGCTGGCTGAAATTCAACAAGATAGGTACCTAAATCAGTACGATACCATCATCATCGATGAGGCCCACGAACGCAGCCTAAATATCGATTTCATCTTAGGCTATTTAAAAAATTTACTGCCAAAACGCCCTGACTTAAAAGTTATTATCACCTCAGCAACAATTGACCCTGAGCGTTTTTCTAAACATTTTGATAATGCGCCAATCATTGAAGTATCCGGTCGTACTTTCCCAGTAGAGGTTCGTTATAGACCAACCACTGAAATCAACAAAGATGAGATGGAAGCGGATGGTGACCAATTACAGGGTATTTTTGATGCAGTCGATGAGCTTTGCGATGAAGGCCCCGGCGATATTCTGATTTTCATGAATGGTGAACGAGAAATCCGTGATACCGCCGATGCGTTATCGAAGCGAAACCTCAAAGGCACGGATGTTTTACCGCTATATTCGCGTTTATCAAACGCTGAACAAAACCGAATTTTTGCGCCGCACAGTCGCCGTCATATTATTTTAGCCACCAACGTTGCTGAAACGTCATTAACGGTGCCGGGTATTCGATATGTTATCGACCCAGGTACCGCGCGTATTAGCCGCTACAGCTATAGAACAAAGGTACAACGATTACCGATTGAGCCAATTTCACAAGCCAGTGCTAATCAGCGTAAAGGTCGTTGTGGTCGTATTGAAGCAGGTATCTGTATTCGTTTATACAGTGAAGAAGACTTTAATTCGCGACCAGAGTTTACCGATCCTGAAATTTTACGCACCAACTTAGCTTCTGTTATTTTGCAAATGCTCGGCTTGGGACTTGGCGATATGCAGCAGTTCCCGTTTGTGCAAGCGCCAGATAGTCGCAATATCAACGATGGTTTAACGCTACTTGAAGAACTCGAAGCAATTAAGCCTGCTAAACGTCATAAAAAGACGGAACTCACTAAATCAGGCAGAAGTTTAAGTCGCTTACCTGTTGACCCGCGCCTAGCAAAAATGGTGCTCACGGCTGATGGCTTAGGCGCACTGCGTGAAGTGATTATTATTGTTGCAGCATTGTCGATTCAAGATCCAAGAGAGCGACCACAAGAAAAACGCGGCGCAGCGGATGAAAAGCATGGCCGCTTTGACGACCCTGATTCAGATTTTATCGCCTTTTTAAATCTCTGGAATTACCTTGAAGAGCAGCAATCTGAATTGAGCAATAGCCAGTTTAGAAAGTTATGCCAAAAGGACTTTTTAGCCTATATGCGTATCCGTGAATGGCAAGATATTGTTTATCAGCTATCAACGGTGTGCAATGAAATGGGCATGAAGGCCACCACCAATGTTGCTGATAGTGACCGAATCCATCAATCTTTATTAAGCGGTATGTTAAGTCATATTGGTTTTAAAGATGAAAAACAAATCTATAAAGGCGCCCGTAATAGCCAGTTTCATATTTTCCCAGGTTCTGGATTATTTAAAAAGAGCCCAAAATGGATTATGGCGGCGGAGCTTGTCGAAACCAGTAAGCTTTATGCTCGCATCAACGCGCGTATAGACTTGAAATGGGTGGAAGGCTTTGCACAGCATTTAGTGAAACGCAGCTACAGTGAACCGCACTGGGAGAAAAAGCCGGGTGCAGTTATCGCGTTTGAACAGCAAACCTTGTATGGCCTATTAATCGTTAATAAGCGCCGCTGTGTGTATAGCAATATTGATCCGAAAGTAAGTCGCGAGTTATTTATTCGCACCGCCTTGGTAGAGCAAGAACTGGGTCAAAATGAAGGTTTTTTACAATATAACCAAGAATTAATTGAAGATATTCAAGTTCTTGAAAATAAATCACGTCGCCGTGATATCTTGGTTGATGAACAAACCTTATTTGAATTTTACGACAAGAAAATTCCGCAAGATGTAAATAATCGTGCCGCGTTTAATAAGTGGTGGAAAGGGCAAAAGCAAAAAGATAAGCGCTTTTTGCATATGTCTCGAGAAGAGTTAATGCAGCATGGTGCCGATCATGTCACCGAGTTTGATTACCCTGATACTTGGCAGCAAGAAAACTTATTATTACCACTGGCTTATCATTTTGACCCAGGCCAAGCCGTTGATGGTGTGGCGGTACAAATTCCGGTGGCACTGTTAAACCAAGTACAAGAAACTGGCTTTGATTGGCATATTCCAGCATTTCGACATGAGTTAATTTGTGCGCTGATCAAATCACTACCAAAAACAATTCGTCGTAATTTCGTGCCTGCACCAAACTATGCCGATGCGGTACTCGCTGCAATCGAGCCAATGCAAGGTAACTTAATTGATGCAATTAGCACGCGTTTATTGCGTATGACTGGGGTGCGTGTTGAGCCTGATGCGTGGGATTTATCAACCCTTGCTCCACATTTACGCTTACAGTTTGAAGTGCGCGATGAAAACGATAAGTTACTTGCTCGCGGTTTAAATCTGACTAAGCTTAAAGCTCAGTTGCAAGGTAAAGTGACGGATACCTTATCTAAAGTAGCTGACAAGGGTATAGAGAAAGCTGATTTGACCGAGTGGAGCTTTGGTGAATTACCAAGCTCTTACGTGAAAAAGCAAGGTCAATACGAAATTAAAGCGTTTCCGGCGCTGGTGGATAAAAAAGATTCAGCAGCAGTTGAGCTATTTGATAATGAACACAAAGCACAGCAGGCTCACCAACAAGGTTTACGCCGCTTGGTACTATTAAACGTGCCATCACCAATTAAGTATTTACAACAAAACTTACCGAACAAATCTAAATTAGGTTTGTACTTTAATCCATTTGGTAAGGTGAATGACTTAATTGATGACTGTATTGCAGCAGCCGTCGATAGCCTATTAACTAAATATGGCAACATCCGCACTGCAGAGGCATTTGAAAAGGCCAAAGAGCAAATTCGCGGCGAGCTTGGTGACACAGTTGTTGAGATTGCCACCCAAGTAGAGCAAGTGCTGAGTATAGCTCATGGCTTAAATAAACGTATGAAAGGACGCGTTGATTTAACCATGATTACGGCGCACGGTGATATTAAATCACAGTTACAAAGCTTAGTGTTCAAAGGCTTTGTAAGCCAGCACGGCGCAGCAAAAATGACAGATTTAATTCGTTACTTAAAAGCTATTGAACGCCGCTTAGAAAAGTTACCGGTTGATCCTAATCGCGATCGTTTATGTGTATTAGAGCTTGAAAAAGTGGCCGAGCAATATCAAAAACTTACTAACAAAATTCCAAAGGGGATGCCTGTACCAGAAGAGATTTCAAATATCTTTTGGATGCAACAGGAGTTGCGCGTTTCTTTATTTGCACAAACACTGGGGACACCCTATCCTGTATCTGCAAAGCGTGTACTAAACGCAATTAAAGAAAGTGAGTTATAATTAGTGTAAAGGTATTATGGTGAGGGTGAATCCTCATCAAATTGAGTCAAATACGTGACTACTAAAAGGAGAGAGTGTGGGCATTGAAAAGGAAAGACCGATTTCTATTCCAGAGCGCAGCATAAATCGGCCTCAACAAACTATCTTAATTGTTGATGATGAATATTTTAATTATGAGATGCTCAAAGCAAGTTTAGGAAATGAGTTTTCGCTAAGTTACGCGAGTTCAGGGGCCTCTTGCTTAACATCGGCTATTGCTGAGCCCCCTGATGCAATCCTTTTAGATGTATGTATGCCTGGCCTTGATGGTTATGACACGTGTCGATTATTAAAAAATACACCTGAAACAGCAAAAATTCCTGTGGTTATGGTGTCTGGACTTGAGACAGAGCTTGAGAAAAAAGCGGGTTTTGATGCCGGATGTGACGCCTATGTAGTGAAGCCATTTTCTGTTAAAACACTTATTGAGAAAATAAAAACACTGGTATAGGAGGCCATATGTTTCATGAGGAGAAACGTGACTTTCGCCGTATGCAAATTCACACCCCCGCAAAGTTAATTCCGCTAGAAGGCGGAGAGGGCAAAGAAGTTGCTGCAATTTGTACAGATTTAAGTGCCACAGGGTTAGCTGTGCAGCTTGATGATGTATTAGAAATAGGTAGCTTGTATCGAGTGTTAATTGCTTCTACAAGTACAGCAATTACTTCATTTGATGCAACAGCCCGTGTGATACGAGCAACCAAGGAGCAAGATGGCTCCTTGAGTGCCGGTTTAGAAATTGTAAATTTTAACTAGTAAACCTTACAGATCAGGCCTTTCAGATAAAAGCCTTCTGGGTAGCTGCCAGCAATTGGGTGGTCGGCAGCTTGGTTTAGTCGCTCCATGATCAATAAGTCTTTACCTGCATCAAGGGCAGCATCCGCAACCACTTTTTGAAATAAGTTTTGTTCCATTAATCCAGAGCACGAGAAGGTGAGTAAGGTTCCACCTGGTTTTAAGATTTGCATCGCAATCATATTGATATCTTTATAACCACGACACGCACCCGTTAATTGCGCTTTGTTGTCAGCAAATTTTGGTGGATCCATAACGATAGTATCAAATTGCACACCTTCATCACGGTATTGGCGTAATAACTTAAAGACATCTTGCTTCACAAAATCAACTTTAGATAAATCGAGGTTGTTGTGCTCAACGTTACGCTTAGCAGTATCAAGCGCTGGCTGTGACACATCTACGTTAGTAACGTGCTTACAGCCACCACGTAACGCATAAAGCGAGAAAGTACCTGTGTAGCTAAAGCAGTTTAATACTGTTTTGTCTTTAACAAAGCGCTCAAGAGCAGCACGACTATCACGTTGGTCTAAATAAAAGCCTGTTTTGTGGCCTTCAATAATGTCTACTTCGAGTTTAAGGCCATTTTCTTCGATGATGACAGGTTCTGTTGGTTCCTTACCCCAAAGTAGGCCCTTGATTGGCTCAAGACCTTCTTTAGTGCGAACATCAACATCTGATCGTTCATAAATATCGCAACCTGGGAAAATAGCCATCAGTGCAGCAACAATTTCACCTTTATGGCGTTCTGCACCGGCACTTAGTAGTTGACAAACAAGTACATTATCAAATTTATCGATAGTAATACCGGGAAGGTAATCAGACTCAGCAGCACTTAAACGAAAACCGGTTAAACCGCCTTCGCTGATCACCTGCTCGCGGGCTGCATAGGCACGGCGCAAACGTTTTTCAAAGAATGCTTGGTCAATGATTTCGTTTTGATCGAAGCTCCATACGCGAGCGCGAATTTGCGATTGCGGACTGTAAGCAGCAATGGCTAAAAACTTACCGTCATTGTCATAGATAGTGACAGTATCCCCTAGTCCTGGCTTACCTTTTACTTTCTTAATGGCTTTTGAGAACACCCATGGGTGTTTTCTTTTTAATGATTTTTCACGTCCAGCTTGCAGGTAAATAGCAGATGACATAGGGATTCTCGCGTCAAACAAAAGGGGGCATAGTTTAATGAAGCACTGACAAACATACAATGAATGTTTTGAACAAATCCAGCAAGCACGCTAAAGTAAGCATAATTTCAATTAGTTAATGGTAATAGCCTGTATATGCAGCCAGAAATAGACTTTGCAGCTTTAGAAACTCAGTGTCGAGATTTTATTATGTCTTTACTCCATGCCGATGTCGCACACGATATAAGTCATATCGAGCGTGTTGTGAGGGTTGCAAAACAGTTATGTATTGCCGAGCAGGCAGAAATGGCAGTAGTGTTACCAGCTGCTTGGTTACATGATTGTGTTGCGGTTGCAAAAAATCACCCAGACCGTGCAAAAGCATCGACTATGGCCGCAGACAAAGCGTTGAGTTTTTTAGCCTCAATTCATTATCCTGAGCAGTATTTTAGCGCAATTCATCATGCTATTGCGGCACATAGTTTTAGTGCCAATATCAAAGTACAAAGCGTCGAAGCGCAAATAGTGCAAGATGCTGATCGAATGGATGCATTAGGCGCAATTGGGGTAAGCCGCTGTATGAAAGTAGGGGGCTCAATTGGTCGCTACCTGTATCATAAAGACGATCCATTTTGTTTAAACCGCGAACCAGACGATACAAAATATACCCTCGATCATTTTTTCATTAAGTTGTTACACATCAGCGAGAGTATGAACACGCCATCAGCAAAGGATGAGGCTAAACGACGTACAGAATACATGCTCGCATTTTTAGAACAGTTGAAAACTGAGATAGGGGAGTAACATGGCTATTCCGTCACTATCTGGAGTTGATCACTGCCACTTAAATGTTGATGATTTAGCGGCTGCAGTAAAGTGGTATCAACAAGTACTTGGTTTTAGTGTGGTACCTGAACTCGCTTTTTGGGATGAAGGAAAAGGCCCTTTAACTTTAGAAGATCAAGCAAAGACGATTCGTTTGGCGCTATTTGAAGCAGAAGGCACAAGTAAAGGAATTGCCTTTGGCGCAGATGCAGCACAGTTTTTAGCGTGGCTTGAGCATCTAGCTCAATTTGATATTAAAACCGTTGTTGCAGATCATGGTGTTACTTACTCAATGTATTTTAAAGACTGTGCCGGTAACAGCCATGAAATTACTTCTCACGATTATGAAGCAATTAAAAAAGGCCTCAAATGAGGCCTTAAATACACTATTAGTTGCTATAAGTGTTTTTGATTTCTATGATGCTGTCTATTTGACCGATAAATAAATCGATAAGTTGTGGGTCAAAATGCTTACCGGCTTCGTCTTTCAATAAGTCGATGGCTTCTTCAACTGACCAGGCTTTTTTGTAAGGGCGCTTCGACGTCAATGCATCAAATACATCTGCAATTGTGACAATACGTCCTTCAATACTGATCTCTTCGCCTTTAAGGCCATACGGGTAACCTGTACCATCCCATTTTTCATGGTGTTCAAGCGCAAGCTTATGAGCGAGCTGTAATAATGGCGAACTTGAGTTTTCTAGAATTTTAGCGCCAATGAGAGCATGTTGTTTCATATGCTCATACTCTTGCTCATTTAAACGTCCTGGTTTTAAAAGAACAGCATCAGGAATTCCTATCTTGCCGATATCATGCATAGGCGCTGCTTGCCTAAGCTGCTCTGCTTCATGCTCACTCATACCATAGGCAAGTGCTAATATTTTACTGTAACGGCTCATACGAGAAATGTGCTCGCCAGTGTCGGTGTCTTTGTATTCTGCGGCGCGGCCTAAGCGTTGGATCAAATCAATATGCGCCAGTTGTAACTGTTCAGCATGAACTAACGATAGATGGTTTTTTACACGAGCCTTTACGATCGCAGGGCTAATTGGTTTGGTAATATAATCGACTGCACCAAGGGCAAAGCCTTCAGATTCATCTTGCTCATGAGAGAGCGCGGTGACAAAAATGACAGGAATATGCGCTGTTTTTGGGTTTGCTTTTAATACTTTACAGACTTCAAAACCAGTCATATCTGGCATCATGATATCCAGTAAAATTAGCTTTGGTGGTTCATTTTCAACAAGCTGCAATGCAAGCTCGCCAGACTTAGCAAATGATAGCCGGTAATCTTTAGAGAGCACTTCTCTGAGGACTTTGAGGTTTGCAGGTTCGTCGTCGACTACAAGAATTCTTTCACGTTCTGAAACGGGAGTCATTTGTGTTCCTTAGCAGCTAAGAGGCATTGCTTTAACTCAGTTAAAGCCTGCATCGCTGCATCAAAATCAAAATTATCAAAATGCGCACAAATTTCAACAACCCTGTCTTTATACTCCGCTGGGGTCTCTGTTTGAACAAGGTTTAATAGTTCATCGTCTATTTCTGCGTGTTCAGCTTGCGTGAGCAGTTTATTAACTTTAGCTATTAATGCGCCTATGGGAATAGCGTGCTCCAGTGGTTGATCAACTTTTGATTGGTTAAGGTCCCCAAGCTGAGAGTAAAGAATACGCCATTCTTGTTCACACTCGTCAATCAGTGCAGCAAAGCTATCCTTTTCACGCTCTTTTTCAGCTAAAGTCAGTAGGTCTAATAACTTTGCAAGTGCTAAATTCCCTGCAACACCTTTTAATGTATGTAAAATTGATTTTTGCTCTGCTTCGCTGAGTGTGGATCCCTTAAGTCGTAGAATACTATGTTGGTGGTTAGCTAGGAATAAGCCAATTTCAGTATTTAGCTTTTCTTTCGAACCCCACATTAACACCCCTTTATCGTAGTTTATGTGTTTTTTATCATTACTTTCGTAGTAATCATGGGTAGTACTAATGTCTAAACCAAGTACTTTGGCTATTTCATGATTTAGTTGACTAATGTCCACAGGTTTATTCGCAAAGCCATTCATGCCAGCTTGTTTAGTGGTCAACTTATCTTGTTGAAGAACGCTTGCGGTGAGGGCGATAATTGGCGTAACTTTTATTTGTTGTATCTGCTCTAATTCCCGTATCTTCTTACACGCGGTTAAACCATCACACTCAGGCATATGAATATCCATTAAAATGACATCGAAAGTTTGCTTTTCGAACGCTGCAATAGCCTCAAAACCATTGCTTGCGGTTGTGATAGTATGACCTGCCTGCGATAACAAGATTTTAAGTAGCTCGATATTTTGCTCAATATCGTCAACAACTAAAATTCGCAAAGGTGGTAAGGTGAGCTTACTGTGATTAAGAATATCAACCTGTTTTGCATCTCCCTCTTGTAAGGGGAGCGTGAAATAAAAACAACTACCTTGTCCTTCATCGCTAATTACATTGATAGTCCCACCCATTAATTCAACTAATTGCTTGCTGATAGTCGTACCAAGACCTGTGCCTCCAAAACGTCGAGTCATTGTGCCATCAGCTTGCTCAAATGGTTGAAAAATAGCATTTAAACGGTGTTTAGCAATACCAATACCTGTGTCTTTAATTTCAAAGAAAAGTTGATTATTTTGCGTTTTACTGACGCTGACTGTCACAGAGCCTTGCTCTGTAAACTTGATAGCATTGCCTAGCAAGTTATTCATAACTTGGCGAATACGAACTTCATCACCGATATAAACAGGTGCAACATCGTCGTTGATCTTCAGATCAAGCAGTAAATTTTTTCGCTTTGCTTCAAGCCAAAAAGTAGAAACGATGTTATCGAGCAGAGTCTGTAAATTAAAATGCTCAAGTTGTATGTCGAGTTTGCCCTTTTCTAACTTAGCAGAATCTAATACTTCATTAAGCAAGTGCAGTAATGAGCGTGCTGACTTATTAACGGTAATAATATGCTTTTGCTGTTCTTTACTTAATGGGCTATCCATTAAAATATCACTAAAGCCAATAATAGCATTCATAGGTGTGCGAATTTCATGACTCATATTTGCCATAAATGATTGCTTCGCATGAGCCGCAGCCTCAGCTTCTTGTTTTGCTTGCTTTAGTGATTCTTCATATTCATGACGAGCCGTGATATCGATTAATACACCATCAATGCACTTTTTATCAGTATCGACAGTTTCGTTTACTAATCCTTGCTCTAGTAGCCAGATAATCTTACCGTTGCGATGGCGAATGCGATATTCAACGGCGTATTGAGTGTTGTTTACTGCAGCATTTGAGATAATTTCATTAATAGATTGTTTATCATCGCCATGAATGATTTGCTCAAAATTAATTCGACCTGAAACAAACTCATCAGGGCTGTATCCCGTTAAATCTAAAACGCTGGGGCTAATAAACAGCATGCTCCAGTTTTCGTCTAATAGGCACCGAAATACAGCACCCGGCATATTATCCATCAAGGTGCGGTATTGTTTCTCTTTTTCTTCAAGACTTTGCTGCAAAGCACGCTGTTCTGTTAGGTCAGTAATAAAACCGACAAATAGTGGCTCTTTGTCTGGTTGTTTTACTTCGCCAAGCCCTAACCGGATAGGAAATAAGTATCCATGCTTGTGTTTAGCATAAACATTTCGGTTTACCCCGATGATTTTTTTAACTTCATGATTACTGCTATTTGATAAGTAGTCATCATGTTGAGCTGCAATATCATCATTCATTAGTATTTTTACATTTTTGCCTAACACTTCGTGTTGCTGCCAGCCAAAAATGTTCTCTGCTGCTTTATTAAAGCTCAATATCACTCCTTTGATGTTGATAGTCACAATACCATCAACAGCAGTGCTTAAAATGGCTTCTAGACGAGATTCTTCTGCAGACTTTTCAGCGAGTAGCAAGCGAAAACGCACCATACCGTTAAATATTCCGACTAGAGTGGTAAGTAATACGGTGGCGAATGAGACGCTAATTGCAATAAAAACCAGCTGCGATGTTTGGACATTTTCAGATAGCAGAGGGGATGTGGCTACAAACCGAGTTGCGGCCATACCCATGTAATGCATTCCTGATACTGCAAAACCAAATATAATGGCGCAAATAAGGCGATTTTGGAGCGCTGATAGTGCCTTGAAGTGATCACTCAAATGAAAACGTGAATACAATCCGATAAAAGATAAAAGGACAGCAACAATTATGGAGGCTGAAAACCAGCTAGGGTCATAGCGAAGCAGAGGGCTTAGCTCCATTGCAGCCATGCCTGTATAGTGCATTGTGCCAATACCTGCTCCAAGTAAAACTGATCCCAAGGCCAATTTAATTGCACGCGGGATACCCGACATATAATGGCGCCTGAAGATTGAAAAGCATATGTAACAAGCTAAAAATGCCGGTAGGAACGATAAAAACGTGAGTGTGGGGTCGTAATTAACTGTCGTACACAGAGAAAAAGCGAGCATACCGATAAAATGCATACTCCATATCCCACCAGACATTACTAATGCGCCCGTTGCACTGCCTAACCTTTGGTACGAGATAAACTCAGTCTTGTTTGCTAAATCTATAATATAAAGTGAAAAATAGGCGGCAAAAATAGCTGTTGCGATTGAAAGCGTCACTAATGTGGGGTCGTAGATCCCATTAACAATTAAGCTGGGATTTTGATCGGTTATAAAAAACGTATTTATCATCATATTTATTCGTCACTGCCTTTATAACTAGTCTAATATAAATTGTTAGTTATTTTGAGAAAATACTCTAACTAAACTTCGTAGGTTTTAATTCCTTGGCTATATTTAGTTAAAAAGGAGTATTTTGAGGTGGTAAATGCGTAGAACTGAACAGACTTTAGTAGACCAAATGAAAATTAATGACGTTGAAATTCAGCACAGAATGAGTTTACTGGGGCTCACTTCGAAAAGTTTATCATCACTAATTAATTACAAACCAATTATTGAATCAGCGATTGAAAATGTGGTGAGTGATTTTTATAAAAAGCAAACAGAAGTCGATGAAATATCATTGTTAATTGGTGATGCCGATACATTAACCCGATTAAGAGATGCGCAGCGTCAATATATTATTGATTTATTTTGTGGTCGCTATGAGCATGAATATGTCAACAATAGACTAAGAATTGGTATGGTTCACAAACGTATTGGGGTAGAACCTAAACTCTATTTGTCGGCAGTTTGTACGCTTAAAGAATTGATCTTTGATGTGCTTAGAGAAAAGATTAGTGACCCCGCTGAATTACAACAAACTCTAACGGTTATTGATAGGTTAATTTATTTTGATACTACCTTAGTGTTTGATACTTACATAGATAGCTTAGTTGGAGAGATTGAGAACGCCAAACGTCGAACAGAAGTCTACGCAAAAGGACTTGAAGAAAAGGTCGCACAACGAACTCAAGAGCTTGAAAAGCTGGCTAAACTAGACCCTCTCACGAACCTTTATAATCGACGCGTAATGCAAGAGCTTTTACAGCGTGACTTAGCAAGAGCTCGGCGCCATAAATCACCGCTTACAATTGTCTATTTTGACTTAGATGACTTTAAATCAATCAACGATACGCAAGGCCATCAAAAAGGTGATGAAGTTCTTAAGTACATAGGCCAATATTTGTTGGAAAATATTCGTGAAATAGACGTTCCATGTCGTTACGGCGGTGATGAATTTTGCATCATTTTGCCAGATTGTGAAGTTGCTAGTGCAACCCATATCTGTGAAAAGCTAATAGGTATTTTTGAGGAGCAGTATCCGGAATTACATTTAAGTGTTGGCATAATCGCAGCCCCACTTGATAGCACTGTTGATGCAGAAGAACTAATTAACCGAGCAGATAAAAAAATGTATCAAGCTAAAAAGCACGTTGGTTCATACATTATGCTTTAGCGAGTCATACGTTTTACGAATACAACCACAAACAAAGCGAGAGAAAAACTACCACAAAATGCTTCTAATGCAGCAATAAATCGTGAAAAACCTATGGGAGTTATATCTCCGTATCCAAGCGTTGTGAATGTTACTACACTAAAGTAAAAACTATTCAATAAGGCAGATAAGTTGTCTTGCCAAGTGTTATCAAGGCTAAGTTGCAAAATTGTATCGCTATAGCTGACACCGAATAGAAAGTAACAAATTGCGCAGCAGATTATCAGCGAAAGGCTAAAGCGAATAACGTTTTCAGGCTTTTCACCATACCCACAAAGCATATCAATAAAACTCGACGTAATCTGTTTTGTTGATCCTTTTGGATATTGGGCATGGCGCATTCTAAGCTCTTTATAAGTAAAGTTGCCAGCCAGTTCAAAAAGTCCTTGTTTTTCAGATGCCTTCCTTAAGTTTCGATATATCTCTTCGGATTGTTCGAATAAGTCACGAGCTTCATCATACTGTCTATTTTTGCGAGCTTTAATGGCCTGTGCTTCTTGCAGTAAATGCTCGCCTAAATCGATATTGTCAATACGACTATCATTAAACTTAACCCCTAATAAGTTTGTATTCTTTAAATCGCAATAATGTAAGCTGGCATCGTGAAGATTTGCTTTCATTAATGATGCGTTAGCGATTTTGTTATTAAAAAGGTGTGCGCCTGATAGGTTTGCTCGATAGAAGTTACAGTAGGATAGGTCATATCCCTCCTCATCATCCTGCTTAATAAGATTAAGACCACTGAGGTTAGCGCGCTTTAGCTGTAACCCATGCAGTAAACCGCCTTTTTTCGCATAACGCTCTAATTTCTGGGTTAGATCTAGTCCTGACTTATCAAACTTACTATCGTGCCAAAAACAGAATCCAGACCCCATATCGGTTTCCAAGCATTTCTTTCCCGAAGGCGAGGTATAACTACAACAAGGTTTATCAGACATAAACATGAAAATTATTTGTTGGTCATCTTTATAGATTAGCAGTTATTTTACAGGGTAAAATGGAATCCATACTTTTTATTAATTGAATTGGCTTATATTTGTTGAACTACACCCTAAAGCGCAGTAAACGCAGAACCACAGTGGCAATTAAAGTTGCCCAGCAGAAACTCACTGTTTATGCGCCTTTTTATGTTCCACAAACTGAGATTGATGCCTGGTTAAAGACCAAGCAAGATTGGGTCGATGAACAAATTGCCAAACAATCCATTCATGCTGAACGCCGCCAACTTCCTCTTGTAAACGCGGCGATTAAGTTATTTGGACAAAATGTGCCGATAGTATTTGCTAAAGGCACTAAAAGCACTTGGCAACAAGATGCACAGTGTCGGCTTATTTTATCTATTTCATCACGGGTCAAACATCAAGAAGCAAACTATTTAGCACTGCTCGAGCAGTTTTTACACGAAAAGCTAGAGAGTTATATCGAAATGCGTGTTCATGATTATTGTTTGCAGATGTCTGAAGCTCTGCCCACAAAACTTAAAATTCAACATTATAAACGTCGTTGGGGAAGTTGTAATAAGCGTCGAGAGCTGACCTTTAATTTACATTTAGCGAGTGCACCGACATGGGTGATTGATTATGTGGTTGTACACGAACTTGCTCATCTTAAACATATGAATCACAGTGCTAAGTTTTGGCAACGTGTTAGACAGTTTTATCCAGACTATAAAAACGCTGAGCAATGGTTGAAACAAAATGGCAGTAGTTTGAGCTGGTAGCGATAAGCTAGAAAGAGTAAAGCTAAAAAGAGTAAAGCTAGAAAGAGTAAAGCTAGAAAGAGTAAAGCTAGAAAGAGTAAAGCTAGAAAGAGTAAAGCTAGAAAGAGTAAAGCTAGAAAGAGTAAAGCTAGAAAGAGTAAAGCTAGAAAGAGTAAAGCTAGAAAGAGTAAAGAGTGGTGGAGGGAGCTGGATTCGAACCAGCGAAGGCTGAGCCGTCAGATTTACAGTCTGATCCCTTTGGCCGCTCGG
>NZ_CAMZMY010000036.1:0-30188 GCF_947311895.1 Pseudoalteromonas sp. PAR1
GTTACTGGAACCTAAATCCAGCGCGTCTACCAATTCCGCCACTCCCGCATCATTCGTACTAAAAGTACTGGTAGTTACTTTAAACTCTTCATTGAGCAACAAGAAAGAATGGTGGCTAAGACGGGATTTGAACCTGTGACCCCATCATTATGAGTGATGTGCTCTAACCAACTGAGCTACTTAGCCATCTTTTTTGTTAGCACTTCATCGCTGAGTGCGGGGCGTATTATGCTGATATGACCTAAATCCGTCAACACCTTTTTTGCAAAAAAACGCTTATCAGTGTTTGTTTGCATTAAAATTAAGCTAAGTGGCTAAATTTCATTTGAATTGCTGTTTTTTTGACTGCTATTTACCAATTTAAAACTGCAATGTGTTTTGTAACTGTTTAAATACTGATTTTAAGTTGCTTGATTTTCAAACAAAAATCAAGCAACAAAAATAGATAATTTCTTTTTATAGGATGTTTGCTTGTTAAAAACAACAAAAGAACTTATTTCTTAAAGTGATTGCAGCTAAAAGAGCACTCGATTTCGATCTTTGTTTCTTTAAGTAAAGACGTGGTTTGGTAGTAAATCAACTAACAGCGGAACAATCCAGCACTAATATCCTTAATCCTTTGTCAAATTATGTTTGGCTGTATCGGCGCTAATACCAATTTGCCAAGTTCGTGATAAGCGTCCATTGCTTGGAATAGACGGTTAAATCTAGCAAATAGCTAGGAGTGACAAATGATATGGTGGTTAGTAGCAAGTTTAAAAGATGATAAGCAATAAAAAAGGCTCGTAGTAACGAGCCTTTTAAAATTTTATCAGCGAAGCTGCTTATACATTGAATAAGAAGTTCATTACATCGCCGTCTTTAACAATGTACTCTTTACCTTCTTGGCGCATTTTACCTGCTTCTTTTGCACCGCTTTCACCTTTGTACTCGATATAATCATCAAAAGCGATAGTTTGTGCTCGGATGAAGCCACGCTCAAAGTCAGTGTGAATTTTACCTGCAGCTTGAGGCGCAGTTGCACCTACTGGAATTGTCCATGCACGTACTTCTTTTACACCAGCGGTGAAGTAAGTTTGTAATTTAAGTAACTCGTAACCACCACGGATCACTAAGTTAAGACCAGGCTCTTCTAAACCTAGGTCAGCCATAAACTCTAACTTGTCTTCTTCTTCAAGCTCAGACAGTTCAGATTCGATAGCCGCACAAACTGGGATCACAACGGCATCTTCTGCAGCAGCGATTTCACGAACTTTGTCTAGGTATGGATTATTTTCAAAACCATCTTCAGCAACGTTTGCAATGTACATAGTCGGTTTAATCGTTAAGAAGTTAAGTGGCTTAATTGCTGCTTTTTCTTCTTTTGTTAACTCTAATGAACGAAGAGTTAAACCTTCATCAAGGTGTGCTTTTACCTTTTCAAGTACTGCATTTTGCTCTTTAGCGTCTTTATCGCCGCCTTTTGCTTTTTTAGCGTTACGAACAAGTGCTTTATCGGCACTATCCATATCGGCTAGTACTAACTCAGTATTAATAACATCAATATCATCTGCAGGGTCAATAGTGCCTGCTACGTGTACGATGTTCTCATCTTCAAAGCAACGAACAACATGGCCAATCGCGTCAGTTTCACGAATGTTTGCAAGGAACTGATTACCTAAACCTTCACCTTTAGATGCGCCTTTTACTAGACCTGCAATATCAACGAATTCCATCGTTGTTGGTAAAATACGCTGAGGATTTACAATAGCAGCTAACGCATTTAAGCGTGCATCAGGAACCGGAACCACGCCAGTGTTTGGCTCAATGGTACAGAAAGGGAAGTTAGCGGCTTCAATACCCGCTTTAGTTAGTGCATTAAATAGTGTTGATTTACCAACATTTGGCAAACCAACGATGCCACATTTAAAACCCATAGTAAGATACCTTGTGTAATTTCAAATAAACGATTTAAGGTTTAAATGAATGTAGTCTGTTTTGTGCTTTTAACACACCATCTTTTGCAAGAATTTCCATACAACGAACTGCTTCGTCAACTGCGGCATCCATTTTTTCTTGGTCTTCTTTCGCGGCTTTACCCAGTACCCAGCCCGTAACCATTTCACGGTGACCAGGATGACCAATGCCAATACGAAGGCGCATGAAATCTTTTTGGTTTGCCATTTTCGCGATAATGTCTTTTAAACCATTGTGACCGCCATGACCGCCACCTTTTTTTAGTTTAGCAATCCCGGGTTCGAGATCCATTTCGTCATGTGCGACGAGGATATTTTCGACAGGAATTTTAAAGAAATTAGCGAGACTACTCACCGCCTTACCGCTTAAATTCATATAAGTAGTAGGGATCAGTAATTTAAATTCTTGGCCTTGAATGATCACTTTGCCTGTTAGGCCATGATATTTAGGATCGTGTTTGAGTGTGCAGTTATAACGTGCAGCAAGTTCTTCGATGAACCAGGCACCTGCATTATGGCGTGTGTTTGCGTATTCGGGGCCTGGATTAGCCAGGCCCACAAGCATTTGAATAGAATTCAAGGTGTTGACACCTTAAAAATTATTCTGCAGCGTCTTCTGAAGCTTCGTCTTCAGCAGGAGCAGCTTTGTTAGCTTTAACAGTAACAATTGACTGATCGTGGTCTGCGCCTTTAGCTAGCTCAACAGATGTAACACCTGCTGGTAGTTTAAGGTCAGAAAGGTGGATTGAATCACCAGCTACTAAGCCTGCAACGTCAACTTCAACGAACT
Organism: Pseudoalteromonas sp. PAR1; assembly: GCF_947311895.1. NCBI lineage: Bacteria > Pseudomonadati > Pseudomonadota > Gammaproteobacteria > Alteromonadales > Pseudoalteromonadaceae > Pseudoalteromonas > Pseudoalteromonas sp. PAR1. Next base: position 2,746 of record NZ_CAMZMY010000036.1, read on the forward strand.
CAGGAAGTGACTTAGGAAGACACGTGATTTCGATTTCAGTTAATTGGTGAACAACAGTGTTACCTGCTTTAGTTACTTTCTCTTCACCGATGAAGTGTACTGGCACTTTAGTGTGAAGTTTGTGAGAAGCATCTACACGTTGGAAGTCTAAGTGAGTGATCTTAGGCTTGAATGGGTGACGTTGAATATCTTTAAGGATAGCTTCAACTGACTCGCCACCGATGTTTAAAGTAAGGATGTGCGTGTAGAAACCTTCGTCTTCTTGCGCTTTGATCATATCTTTGTGTGCAAGAACGATAGATGCAGCTTCTTTGTCAGCACCGTAAAGGATTGCAGGAACTTTATCTTCACGGCGTAGGCGGCGGCTCGCACCAGTACCTGTTTCTGTACGTAATTCTGCATTGTATGTATAAGTTGACATAATGTCTCCAATAATTAATAGTCTTAGGGCCTTTGCGACCAAGGTCCCCAGCCAAAAGGCGCGCTATCATACCACCCCTTTCGGGGAAAATAAATAACGACTACAAAAAAAGCACCTAGACGGTGCTTTTTGAATATCTTCGCGTTGTTGATTAGTGTTCAAACATCGCTGAGATAGATTCTTCATTGCTGATACGACGAATTGTTTCAGCAAGCATATCTGCAAGCGTAAGCACTTTGATTTTATCAATTGCTTTAAGCTCATCAGATAAGGTAATTGAGTCAGTTACAATCACTTCGTCAATTACTGAGTTACGGATGTTTTCAGCGGCATTACCTGAAAGCACAGGGTGAGTTGCATACGCAAATACACGTTTAGCACCATGCTCTTTAAGAGCAGCAGCGGCTTTACATAATGTACCACCGGTATCGATCATGTCATCAACGATGATACAGTCGCGGCCTTCAACGTCACCAATAATGTGCATTACTTGTGAAACGTTTGCTTGTGGGCGGCGCTTGTCGATAATAGCTAGGTCAGTGTCATTTAATAGCTTCGCAATAGCACGAGCACGAACAACACCACCGATATCTGGAGAAACAACAACAACGTCATCGAAGTCGCGTTCTTTCATATCTTCTAATAGCACTGGGCTACCGAATACGTTATCAACTGGTACGTCGAAGAAACCTTGAATTTGTTCAGCGTGTAAATCAACCGTCAATACGCGGTCAACACCAACACTAGAAAGGAAGTCTGCAACAACTTTAGCAGTAATTGGCACACGAGCAGAGCGCACACGGCGGTCTTGACGTGAATAACCAAAGTATGGAATAACTGCTGTGATACGACCAGCAGATGCACGACGAAGGGCATCAACCATAACGATAAGCTCCATTAAGTTATCGTTAGTAGGGTTACAGGTTGATTGAATGATGAAAACGTCAGAACCACGAACATTTTCATTAATTTGAACACTGATCTCACCGTCACTAAAACGGCCAACAACAGCATCGCCTAATTCAATATACAAACGTTTTGCAACTTTTTGAGCTAGCTCAGGTGTTGCGTTACCAGCGAAGAGCTTCATGTCAGGCACGGTAGGGTTCCTCAGGCACTGAATTTTGGGACTAACAGGCTATGGTAGACACCAAAGCAGGTTAACATTTACTTGTACGTTACTTCATAGCAAAGTGAGCATTTAATGCTTTATGAGCAGGTGAAAGTGTAGCACTACTTGCAACAAAACCTGTCCATTTATCTGGTAACTGAGCTAAAACTTGTTGTGCTTGTGCCTGGGTTGAAAACTCAGCAAAGCAACAAGCGCCCGTACCAGTCATCTTTGACGGGGCGTATTTTAGCAACCACTGCAGGACTTTTTCAACCTCGGGGCAGAGCTTTTTAACCAAAGGCTCACAATCATTGCCTAAATTTTCCGTTTGCCAGTCTACTTTTAACTTGGGTGTGTCACGTTTTAAATCAGGATGGGTAAAAATTTTCGCGGTGCTGACATGCTCCCCAGGATGTATTACACAAAACCAACTTTGCGGTAATTCTACATTTTCTAGCTGCTCGCCAATACCATGAGCAATTGCTGTGTGGCCATTTATAAACACTGGTACATCGGCTCCAAGCGTCACCCCAAGTTTAGCTAATTCTTCGAGCGATAAATCGCACTCCCACAACTTATTGAGAGCAAGTAGGGTCGTAGCCGCATCGGATGAACCGCCACCAACACCACCGCCCATCGGTAAACGTTTTAATAGCTCGATAGTCGCACCTTGTTGGCAACCACAATGCTGCTGTAATAAACGAGCTGCCTTATATATAAGGTTGTCTGTTAAAGCAATGCCATTTGTATCGCCAATGACTGTGATATCGGGTTCATGGGTCACTGTAAATGTTAAGTCATCACCAAATTCTAAAAAGGTAAATAAGGTTTCAAGCTCATGGTAGCCATCATCGCGACGACCATTAATATGCAAAAATAGGTTTAGTTTAGCGGGTGCGATTAATGTGAAAGGGGGCTTTAAAATGTGTGTCATGATTAATGTAACTGCCAATCATTAAGTTGAATTTTAATACGAATATGTTGATTTTTTAAAGTCAGTTTTTCTGGCAACCAATAACCATCTTGCTTGCGGTAATTTGCATAGGTAATGTGCCATTGTTGACCATTCTCTGCTTGCCAAAGCAGTGTTTTTAAACGACCTTGTTCATCGAATGATGCTTGCTCATTCTGTGCAGTACCTTTTAGCCATTTTGCGGCATTATCTAATGGAATTGAAAAGCCTGTTAACCGGTAAAGTAGTCTAGATGCATTCTGATCTGTGTAAGTGTTGCCGTCATACTCTAAAACAGCACCTTGAGGGTTTTGCTGTAACGACAGAATGCGTGTGCCAATAAAGCTAGTTAAAACCATGTCACTGTTGCGTTCATCATGTTGCCAATTTAAATTGGCTGATTGGCGTTGCTTGGTGCTGATAAATGCCATTTTACCTTGTACTTGCCACTGAGTCTGTTGGTCTAGGCGGGTTTTCCAATCAGGGTAAATGTAATCAACCGTTGAAATTTTTTGCGCACAACCGCTGATAAATAAAAAAAATATGAATAAAATCAAATATTGTTTAATCAAATGTCGTTCCTTACTTTCCATATTCCGCTGATTTTTGGTAAAATTAATGCCTTTACAGCTGGGCTTAGCAATATTTGGTACATATGACCATCGTAGCACTTGGTATAAATCACAAAACCGCATCCGTAGAATTACGCGAAAAAGTTGCGTTTTCGCCTGAGCAAATGTCTGAGGCGTTACAACAATTAAGTGGCCATGCGCATTTCAATGAAGCGGTCATTGTTTCGACCTGCAACCGAACTGAAATCTATTGTAGCCTTGCCGAGCGTAATTCCCAAACCTTGTTGCACTGGTTAGCCAGTTTCCACGGTTTGGATGAACAAGAACTGAGCAACAACATCTATTATCACGAAGGTACCGAAGCAATTAATCATTTAATGCGAGTATCTTGTGGTTTAGATTCGCTGGTGCTTGGTGAGCCACAAATTTTAGGGCAAATAAAGCAAGCCTATCACAATGCAAAGACTCACGATGCAATCGGTGTAACATTCGATCGCTTGTTTCAAAAAACCTTTTCGGTAGCAAAGCAGGTTCGTACTGAAACCGATATCGGTGCCAGCGCTGTTTCGGTTGCCTACGCAGCGGTTAATTTAGCAAAGCACATATATGGCAAGTTAGATAAAACCAATGTACTGCTTATTGGTGCTGGTGAAACAATAGAGTTGGTTGCTAAACATTTGTACCAAAATAATCCGCAAAAAATTACTGTTGCCAACAGAACTATTGAACGTGCTAAGACCCTTGCCAGCGATGTCAACGCAGATGTGATTGCACTTGCCCAGCTACCTGAGCGCCTTCACGATGCGGATATCGTAATTAGTTCAACGGCAAGTACCTTACCTATTATTGGTAAAGGGGTGGTAGAGCAAGCGCTAAAAAAGCGTCGCCATAAACCAATGTTATTTATAGATATTGCAGTGCCACGCGATATCGAGAGTCAAGTAGGCGAATTAGATGCCGCCTATTTGTATTCAGTTGATGACTTACAAGCCATAGTAAGCGAGAATATCGCCGCCCGAGAGCAGGCCGCCGAACAAGCGCAAACCATTATTCGCTCTCGTACCGATGAATTTGCTATGTGGTTGCGTTCACTCGATTCGGTGGATTTGATTCGCCATTATCGCAACGATGTACAAGATATAAAGTCAGAACTTGTCGAAAAAGCCCTCAGTCAGCTGCAAGCAGGCAAAGAGGCAGAAAAAGTTATACTCGAGTTGGCAAATAAACTGACCAACCGCTTGATGCACGCACCTACCCGTGCCATTCAAGATGCTGCTAAAAAAGGTGAAGCAGCCGAGTTAAGCCAATTAAAGAAAATGTTAGGTATTGATCAGGAATAGTCGTTAAATGAAAGAGTCTGTTTATAGAAAATTAGAAACCTTAGTTGAGCGTTATGAGGAAGTGCAAGCGCTGCTAAGCGACCCCTCTGTGATCAGCGACCAAAATCGCTTTCGTGCCTTATCTAAAGAATACTCAGAATTAGAAGAAATCGTAAAAGCGTTTTTAGCCTATCAACAAGCCCAAGATGATGTCGCTACGGCTGAAGAGATGCTAAAAGACTCTGATCCTGACATGCGTGAAATGGCGCAAGAAGAATATAAAGAAGCAAAAGCACAAATTACCGAATTAGAAGACGAAATCCAAATTCTGATGTTACCAAAAGATCCGAAAGACAATAATAATGTCTATTTAGAGGTTCGTGCTGGTACCGGTGGTGATGAAGCTGCTATTTTCGCTGGTGATTTATTCCGTATGTACAGCCGCTACGCAGAAACTAAAAAGTGGAAAGTTGAAGTAGTAAGTACTAACGAAGGTGAACATGGCGGTTATAAAGAAGTCATCGCGCATATCTCTGGTGAAGGCGTGTATGGTCAGCTGAAGTTTGAATCGGGTGCTCACCGTGTTCAACGTGTACCAGAGACTGAATCGCAAGGTCGTGTTCATACATCTGCTTGTACCGTGGCAGTGATGGCTGAAATTCCTGAAGCAGAAGCAATTGAGATTAACCCTGCAGATATTAAAGTCGATACGTTCCGTGCATCGGGTGCTGGTGGTCAGCACGTAAATAAAACAGATTCAGCAATTCGTATTACTCACATTCCAACAGGTGTGGTTGTAGAGTGTCAGGATGAACGTTCACAGCATAAAAACCGTGCTAAAGCAATGTCTGTACTTGGTGCTCGTTTACAACAAGCTGAAGATGAAAAGCGTCAAGCGGCTGAGGCGTCAGAACGTCGTAACTTAGTGGGCAGTGGTGACCGCTCTGAGCGTATCCGTACTTACAACTACCCACAAGGTCGTATTACAGATCACCGCATTAACTTAACACTTTATCGTTTAAATGAAGTGGTTGCAGGTGATTTAGGCTGTGTCATTGAGCCACTAATGCAAGAACACCAAGCTGACTTACTTGCTGCGATGGGCGATGAATAATCGTGCCGCAAAGCATAGAACAAGCACTTGTTACTGCGGCGGCGTTATTAACGCCGAGCAGTGACAGCGCCAAGCTTGACGCGCAAGTATTGTTATTATCCATTCTTGATAAACCCCGCAGTTATTTATTCACTTGGCCAGAAAAACAACTTACCGAACAGCAACAACTTGCTTTTGAACAAGCATGCCAGCGCCGCTTAAACGGCGAGCCAGTTGCTCATATTGTTGGCTTTCGTGAATTCTGGAGCCTTCCTTTAAAGGTCAATCCAACAACCTTGATCCCAAGACCTGATACCGAAACCTTAGTTGAATATGCTTTAGGTTTAGAATTACCAGCAGGTGCTAAGGTGCTTGATTTAGGCACAGGGACAGGGGCTATTGCCCTTGCGCTAGCCAGCGAAATGCCAACTTGGCAGGTTACTGGAGTCGATAGGGTCGCTGATGCAGTTGCACTAGCTGAAGAAAATAAACAACGACTAAACATTCACAATGCTCATTTTGCATTGAGTAATTGGTTTAGTGCAGTTAAAAAAGAAAAGTTTGACCTAATTGTCAGCAATCCGCCGTATATTGAACATGATGATGACCATTTGAGCCGTGGAGATGTGCGCTTTGAACCTTTATCTGCATTAGTCGCAGATGATGACGGGATGGCTGACATCAAACAAATAATTACTATGGCGCGTGACTATTTAGCAACAAATGGCTATCTTTTAATTGAACATGGCTACCAGCAACGGGCAAAAGTTCAAGATTTTTTTGCACAAATGTCGTATAGCCATATACTTACAATTAAAGATCTTGGCGGTAATGACCGTGTAACACTTGCACAATGGCCTAAATAATAACAAAAAGGCTTGTGCGTACATAGCCTTTGAGGATCCCTTATAATGGATGATTTTTTGTTTTCGGATGAAGCACTTGATGAAGTAAATGAAGTGCTCCAAGGTAGTTGGAAAGTCATCGTGGTTGATGATGAGCCAGAAGTACACGCCGTAACAAAGCTTGCGTTGAGTGACTTCGAATTTCAAGACAAGCGTCTTGAATTTATAAGTGCTTATTCTGGGGAAGAGGCAAAGCAAGTTATACAAGAGCATCCTGATGCGGCAATTGTGTTACTTGATGTTGTTATGGAAACGGATGATGCCGGCTTAAAGGTTGCTAAATTTATCCGTGAAACTGCTAAAAACAATCATATCCGAATCATCCTAAGAACAGGTCAACCGGGCCAAGCCCCAGAGCGACAAGTAATAGTCAATTTTGATATCAACGATTATAAGTCGAAAACAGAATTAACAGCACAAAAGCTGTTTACGGTAGTGATGTCGAGTTTACGGTCGTATCGAGACATTTTATCGATTGAGCAGTCACGCTTGGGTCTTGAAAAAATCATTAAAGCATCACGCGATATTTTTTCTACTCACTCACTTGAGAGCTTCATCGAAGGTGTAATGCAGCAGCTTACTTCTTTGCTCGGTACTGTTGACCAAGCAATGTATTCAACAAGTTTAGTGGCTAGTAACCCGCAGGATAACCAAAAGAAGTTAGTGGTATTTTCGGGCAGTGGTGAGTTTGAACGCAGTGAGGGTAAGGCGATTGAAGATGTGCTTAATGATGAGCAACTGCAAGCCTGCCAACAAGCCTTAAAAGAAAAAACCATTGTTTATCGAGAAAACTACTTATTTGCCTATTGTTGCAGTGAGTTCAATCATAACTCAATGTTATTTATATCAGGTATTCCAAAACACCTTACCGACACACAGCGCCATCTAATCGAAATTTTTTCGCAAAATGTACAGTTAGCCTACGAAAATGTGCAACTACAATCAGAAATAGAAGCAACACAACAAGAGCTAGTGTTTAGGCTAAGCGAAGCACTCGAACAACGCTCAACAGAAACAGGCAACCACGTAAAACGTGTATCGCATATTTGTTATGAGCTGGCGATAGGCTATGGCTTAGACAAACGAGAAGCAGAGTTAATTCGCCTTGCTGCGCCACTTCATGATGTTGGTAAAGTAGGTATCCCAGATTCTATATTAAACAAACCTGGACCACTTACAGATGATGAATGGTCTGTGATGAAGCAGCATGCTGAAAAAGGCCATAGTATTTTGAAAGACTCTAAACGAGAAATTGTTAACGTTGGAGCTACTATTGCTTTATCGCATCACGAGCGTTGGGATGGTGCAGGGTATCCAAAAGGTTTAAAAGGGCAAGATATTCCTATAGCTGGCCGAATTGTTGCACTTGCAGATGTGTATGATGCACTTCGTCATAAGCGCTGCTATAAAGAGCCTTGGTCGCTTGATGATGTTATAAAAGAAATAAACGCACAAAAGGGTAAACAATTTGATCCCAAGTTGATTGATGTGTTTAATGAACGCGTTCAAGAATTAGAAGACGTACTTGTACGTTATCCAGATTAATTAAAACAAGTTTAGGGTCGTATGGATTATTTAGCAGTTAAGCATACTCACATGTTATTTGCCGTGTTGAGTATAGTATTATTTTATGTTCGCTCTTTTTCACGTTTAAAGACGGGCGCTTTAGCAAAAAATAAAGTGGTGTTTATTGGTAGTCATAGTATCGACACTTTATTACTTGTATCAGCCGTTGCATTAATTGTTATGGCGGGCTTTAACCCTCTAGAGCAATCGTGGTTATTAGAAAAGATCATTCTAGTGATCCTTTACATTGTACTTGGCGTTGTTGCAGCAAAACAAAGCGCACAGGGTATGAAAGTCGCTTTACTTGCGATCACCACAGTCATCTTATTAGCAATTGGCTATTTAGCTTCTGCTAAAACAGCACTTCTTCTGTAAGAATCTCTAAGCGGTATTTTGATGACGTGCGCCATCGTACCGCTTTTTTTTATCTCATCGCTCAGTATTGGTAACTTAGGTCAAAAGTAGGTAAACTAGCTGCTCTTTTTTGAAATAGATGTTGCAGTATAAATGACCATTCCTTGGTTTGAAGATCAAAATGAATCCTATCAAGATGAAGCCTTCGATGCATATTCATCTAAAGTGCTTTATCGTTGTATTGATGCTGAATTAAAGTGGGATCCGCAAGTAGATTTATCGGCTTGCTACGAGACACTAAATCAACTTGAAGACACGGTAGCTACTTTTTGTTCTGAAATAAAAGAGCCGCACGAACGTCTTGATAAATTACTCGATACGTTTTATCAACACTGGTTATTTAGTGTTTCTAGTTTAAAAGTCCCCGAATATACATTAAATAGTTTTCGCTATACGATTACTATGCGTAGTGGCACACAAACAACGTTGGCTATTTTACTTTGCCACTTAATACAGCATGCTGAACTTGACGCGAGTGTTACCTTGAGTCAAGGAGAAGTGCATGTACATGTAGGTATAAGTGATGAAGAGGGCTACTTAATTGAGCCTAGTACAGGCCAACAAAGTTGGTATATTACCCCAGAAAACGCGTGCGAAGAAAATGGTGATGAACAAGAGCCGCTGGAGCTAGTATTTGATGAAGAGCTATATAAGCTTTACCTAGCTCAACAAAAATGGTCGTTTATCAGCGAAAGTAAATTTGGTCATGCACTTCATTGTGTAGAGATGCTCATGGAATTATTAGGGGATGACCCTTATGAGCGTCGTGATCGGGGTTATCTTCTTAATCAGTTAGATTGCCCAAAAATGGCAAGAGATGATCTTCAGTATTTTGTGAATGAATGCCCAGATGATCCTGCTATTGAAATAATTCAGCACCAAATTGCTGAAATAGAAGACAATAATAATACACACCACTAATTTAAAGGAACATTTATGACTGACGCCCACAGTGCGCTAATTACCAATGACGCAGTCGTACTTGGTTTGCTTGCCGTTATTTTGGGGTTTATTTTTAAAACCTCTCACAGTAATAATGCTGCCTGCCAAAAATTTTATAAGTATGTACCCGCATTACTACTTTGTTATTTTTTACCTTCGTTACTAAATACCTTTGGTATTGTTGATGGCCACTCTTCAAATGTTTATTTTGTGGCATCACGTTATTTACTGCCAGCTTGCTTGATATTGCTTACTATTAGCATTGATTTAAAGGCAATTCTTAATCTTGGTCCAAAAGCACTAATTATGTTCTTAACGGGTACTATGGGTATTGTTATTGGCGGACCGCTTGCTATTTTAGTGATGAGTGCAGTTTACCCAGAGGCCGTTGGCGGTCATGGCCCTGATGCGGTTTGGCGCGGTATGACAACCATTGCTGGTAGTTGGATTGGCGGTGGTGCAAACCAAGCTTCAATGAAAGAAATGTTTGAAGTAGGCGGCGACATCTTCTCTGCAATGGTTACCGTTGATGTGATTGTGGCAAACTTATGGATGGCCGTATTGCTATTAATGGCTGCAAATCATAAAGCGATTGATGCAAAAACGGGCGCAGATACCCGTGCGATTGAAGAGCTTAAAGAGCGTGTAGAGAAATATCACGCAGAGCATGCACGTATGCCAACCTTAAATGATTACATGACGATCATTGCTATTGCCTTTGGTATTACTGGCCTTGCGCACTTTTGTGCCGACTTTTTAGGTCCGTTTTTTGGCGCTAACTTCCCTTGGGCGCAAGAGTATAGTTTAAACAGTAAATTCTTTTGGTTAATCGTTATCTCAACCACAATTGGTATTAGTTTATCGTTTACTAAAGTTCGTCATATTGAAGCTTTTGGCGCTTCAAAAGTAGCATCAAGCTTTTTATATATCCTTGTTGCTTCAATTGGCTTACACATGAATATTACCGCGATTTTTGACTCACCTATGTATTTTGTACTGGGTGTGATTTGGATGATTACCCATGCAAGCTTAATGCTTATTGTCGCGAAATTAATTAAAGCACCATTGTTTTATATGGCAGTAGGCTCTCAAGCAAATGTAGGTGGCGCGGCATCAGCACCCGTTGTTGCATCAGCATTCCATCCGTCACTTGCGCCAGTAGGTGTATTACTTGCTGTTTTGGGCTATGGTGTAGGTACTTACATGGCTTATATTTGTGGATTAATGCTACAAGCTGTTGCACCCTAAGGAATAGAAATGAACAACCAGTTAATTAAAATTAACGAGATTGAATTAGCCAACGACAAACCATTTGTTTTGTTTGGTGGTATGAACGTACTTGAATCACGTGATTTAGCAATGCGTATTGCTGAACATTACGTAGAAGTAACGTCAAAGCTAAACATTCCATACGTGTTTAAAGCGTCTTTTGATAAAGCTAATCGCTCTTCAATTAACTCATACCGTGGTCCGGGTATGGAAGAAGGTTTAAAAATCTTTGAAGAAATTAAATCTACTTTTAACGTGCCGCTTATCACCGACGTACATGAGCCACATCAAGCAGCACCAGTTGCTGAAGTTGTTGATGTAATTCAGTTACCTGCATTCCTAGCTCGACAAACTGACTTAGTTGTAGCGATGGCAAAAACAGGTGCCATCATCAACGTGAAAAAACCACAGTTTTTAGCACCGCACGAAATGCGTCATATCATTAAAAAGTTTAATGAAGCGGGCAACAACAATGTTGCACTGTGTGAGCGTGGTACTAGCTTTGGTTATAACAACCTTGTGGTTGATATGCTTGGTATGGATGACATGAAGCCTATGGCGCCAGTAATTTTTGATGCAACGCACGCATTACAGCGCCCAGGAGGCCGAGCTGACTCTGCAGATGGTCGCCGTGCACAAGCTGCAGAACTTGCTCGCAGTGGCATGGCATTAGGTATTGCAGGTTTGTTTATTGAAGCGCACCCTAATCCGAATGAAGCAAAATGTGACGGCCCATGTGCTTTAGCACTAAGTAAGCTTGAAGGTTATTTATCGCAAATGAAAGCGGTTGATGACTTAGTTAAGAGCTTTGCACCACTCGATACCAGTGCAAGCGATTTATAATGATATAATTATAAGTATTTAAGTACGAAAAAGGCGACCAAGGTCGCCTTTTTTTATTTGTGTCGCTATAATCGATGCATAAGAAAAACTAATTCAAAGCTTGGTGTTTATGTCTCGTCGTTTACCTCCCTTAAATGCGCTTAAAGCCTTCGAAGCTGCTGCTCGTCATCTGAGCTTTACCAAAGCGGCTGAGGAGTTGTATGTCACGCAAGCTGCGGTGAGTCACCAGATTAAAACCTTAGAAGAGCATCTAGGCTTAAAACTGTTTTTACGTAAAAATCGCTCGTTGCTGTTAACTGAAGAAGGGCAAGGTTACTTTCTAGATATTAAAGAGATTTTTACCCAGCTGATTGATGCCACAGAGAAATTGCTAGCACGAGGTGCGAAAGGTTCTCTGACAGTAAGTTTGACGCCAAGTTTTGCGATTCAATGGTTAGTACCCAGACTTAGTTTATTTAATGAATTACACCCAGAAATCGACGTGCGAATTAAAGCGCAAGATCAGGACGAAAATTCACTTTCTGACGATGTCGATATTGCTATTTACTATGGTCGTGGCCACTGGAGTGGGGTGCAAACTTATAAACTGCACACTGAATACTTAGTGCCGTTATGTAGCCCATTATTGTTAACAGGCCCAAAACCGCTTAATCAACCGAGTGATTTGGCGAATCATACCTTATTGCATGATACGACCCGTAAAAACTGGAAAACGTGGATGAAAACAGCTGGCGTACGAAATGTGCAAGTTAACCAAGGGCCAATTTTTAGTCACTCGTCTATGGTGCTGCAAGCTGCGGTACATGGGCAGGGTGTCGCTATTGGTAATAGCGTATTAGCAAAGCCCGATATTGATGCGGGTCGACTCGTCATTCCATTTAATCACTCATTAGAAAGTAAAAATGCTTACTATTTAGTGATCCGCGAATCACAAACAGAGCTTGGTAAAATTGTTTCCTTCAAAGACTGGATGCTGAGCTTAGTAGAGCAAGAACAAGAGTATTAACATGTTACAGTGGTTTAAAAGTGCAACGGGAAAGGCGCGTGCACAATTTATATTTGCCCACGGAGCAGGGGCAGGTAGCGACTCCGAATTTATGCAAACAATGGCTAAATTGATTAGTCAGCAAAATATTGATGTGGCGTTGTTTGATTTTCAGTATATGCAAATTGCTAAAGAGACAGGTAAGCGCAGACCTCCTGATCGCGCACCTAAGCTGCTTGCATATTTTGCCGAAGTTTTAGCTGAGCATCAGCCAGAGTTGCCGCTATTTATTGGCGGCAAATCGATGGGCGGGCGCATGGCTTCTATGCTTTGTACTGAGCAGGGTTTGGCCAATATTGCTGGCGTTGTGGCTTTTGGTTATCCTTTTCACCCACCGGGTAAACCTGAAAAACTTCGCATAGAACATTTTGTTGATATGCCATGCCCATTTTTAGTCCTACAAGGTGAACGCGATACGTTTGGTAATCAACAAGAGCTTGCTGAGCTTGAAATGGTTAACCCGCCAGAAATCAAATGGCTAAGAGATGGTGACCATTCACTAAAACCTCGTAAAAAAAGTGGTATCACAGAACAAGAAAACCTACAGCAGGCTGCGGATTACGCTGTGCAGTTTATGGCTAATTTAATTGGAGAGAAAAAATGATAAAACTGTATTTAATGACAGGCAGTATATTTTGTATGTTCTCTGTAATACTAGGCGCATTTGCTGCTCATGGTTTAAAAAGTCGCGTATCAGAATACGCAATTGGTATTTTTAAAACCGCTGCTGAATATCAAATGGTGCATGGTCTTGCGCTTATAGCGATTGCTATCTTAATTAAGTGGGGAATGAACCTGACTTGGGCTGGTGGTTTTTTTATTGCAGGTACTGTGTTATTTAGCGGTAGTTTGTATTTACTCGCATTAACGGGCATGAAATGGCTTGGGCCTATCACCCCAATTGGCGGCGTTTGTTTTATTATTGGTTGGGCTATTTTGTTAGTTCAAGCCGCACGATATAAGTTTTAAGGGGTATCTATGTCGAGTGTAGTTATTTATTGCCGAAGTGGTTTTGAAAATGATGCCGCTGCTGAAATTACTTTTCAGGCTGCCGAGCAAGGTTTTGCGGGGTACGTAAAAACAAAACCAAATACAGGGATTGTTGTGTACGAATGTTTTGATGCAAGCCACGGCGATGAGATCATAAAAAAAGTAGATTTTAAAAACATGGTATTTGCCCGCCAGTGGTTTACAGGCACGTTAGTGGATAATATGCCACTTGAAGACCGCGTTAGTGCCATTGCTGATGCAACCGTTGACTTTCCTGAGTGTGGTGACTTACGTGTAGAAACACCCGACACCAACGAGGGTAAAGAGCTTTCTAAGTTCTGCAAAAAGATTTCGACACCACTTAAAAAGTCGCTTGAAAAACGTGCAAAGGTTACACGTGAACTTGCCCAGAAAAAACCAGTCATGCATGTGTTATTTTTAGCTAATAACAGCGCTTATGTGGGGTATTCGTATACATTTAATAATTCGCCATTCTTTATGGGTATTCCGCGATTACGCATGCCAAGTGATGCACCGAGCCGCTCTACACTTAAATTAGATGAAGCATTTAATGTATTCATTCCACCTCATGAAGCTGAAGAGCGCATGCAACCAGGCATGCGTGGTGTTGACCTAGGTGCGTGCCCAGGAGGTTGGACTTATCAGTTAGTACGCCGTGGAATGTTTGTTAGCGCTATCGATAATGGTCCAATGAATGATGATTTAATGGAAACAGGGCAGGTTAAACACTTTAGAGTCGATGGTTTTAAATATCGCCCTGAAAAGCGCAATATCGACTGGTTAGTGTGCGACATGGTAGAAAAGCCAGCTAAAGTAACGAATCTTATGATTGACTGGGCAGTAAATGCTTATGCCCGCGAGCTGATTTTCAACTTAAAGTTGCCGATGAAGAAGCGTTTTGACAGTGTCTATGAATGCTTAAAAATGATTAAAGAAGAGCTTGAAAAGTACGGTGTAAGTTACGAGCTACAAGCAAAACATTTATATCATGATCGTGAAGAAGTGACCGTTCATTTAAATGTAACTAAGGTGCCACAAAGCCTCTACAGTTAACATCAATTTGAAATTAAAAAAGGCCAATCGCAATTCGATTGGCCTTTTTTATTTGAAATCAGCTTAACGTGGTTAAAGTTATGAGCGGTATTTACTGCGGTAATTTTCAACCCATAACCGGGTTCCACCACATACAGCAACCGGCATAACAATAAGGTTTACAATGGGGATTGCTGTTAAGAGCATCACTGCTAAACCAAAGCCATATGATAAGGTTTGCTTTTGTTTTAAGTCATCTTTCATGGCATTAAAACTAATTTTATGGTTATCAAAGGCATAATCTTCGTATTGGATAGCATACATCCAACAGGTGAATAGCACCCATAAAACTTGCCCAATCACAGGTAAAATCCATAGTAGAATAAAAAAGCCTATAGCGCGCGGCAGGTAATAGCAAAGTTTTGTCCATTCTCGGCCTAGCATGCGTGGCACATCTTTCATTGTATCAAGCAGACCATCATCGTTGACTTTTTGACCTGTCAGGTAAAGTTCGACTTTTTCACTGAGCAAGCCGTTGAATGGGGCTGCAATAAAGTTCGTAATAACGGTAAAGAGCATGCTGTAACTAAATAAAATGACAAGCACAGCAATCGGCCACATTAACCATTCAAGCCAGCTCAGCCATTCTGGTAGCAATGAGTTCATGTAAGCAAAGCCATCAGTTAGCCAGCCGTACAAAAAGAACAGCGAACTACCAAAAAGCAGGATATTGATTAATAAAGGAATAAGTACAAAACGTTTTAACCCCTTTTGGCTAATTAGTTTAAAGCCAGAAAAGAAGTATTCCATACCTTGAGTAAACTGCACGAGATAACCTCATCTTATTTCTTCTTGTTTGCAGTATAGGGTTTTCAATATGTTTGAACAGTCTTTTTCCGTAACAAAGTGTTTATTGAGCAAAATTGTAGCAAGCAGGCATACTGATTAATTTAAGAGGTTAAGGTGAGTTAGTTTGTTAACAAATCATTGTGAAGTGAATTGTTTAGATATTAAGCAATACCGCTTCACTGGTATTAATGTCTTAAGTTAGCGAAAAATTCTAATGTAAACTTAATTTACGGAACATTGATTTTTAGTTACAACTAACCTGCTAGGCAACCCGCAAGGCTACTCACGTTAAACGTTGTTTTTTATCATTTGAACGTATTTTCAGTTACATCGGGATGAACTAAGCGATACCATGACTGTCTGATAGTACCTATAAAAACGAATAATGAAAACAACAGTAGAGGATCACACTAATATCCGATACTATTATTAACATCATTAACAAAAAAGACATATAAAAATGGGAGTTTTATGCAGTTAGTCGATTTAAATCCAGATGATCCAGAAGTAGTAAACGTGTTTGCTGATATAGACCGACTCATTAACTCTTTATACCCCGTAGCTACAGCTCAATCATTAAGTGTTGAAGAGTTAGCTGAGCCTAATGTTTACGCCATAGGTTTAAAAAATGAAGATGGTATTGTTGCCTGCGGAGCGATTGTGATGCAAGAAGGCAACCCACCGTACGGCGAAATCCGTCGCCTGTATGTGAAACCTAGTTATCGAGGTAAAGGTTTGTCTCGCCGAATTATGCAAATCTTATTGCATCATGCTGGTGAACAACAAATCCCGCTAATTCGTCTTGAAACGGGTCCTAAGCAAACTGAATCAATTAGTTTGTATGAAAATTTAGGCTTTCATCGTTGTGGTCCATTTGGCAACTATACTGACAGCCCGCAAAGTTTATTTATGGAACTGGGACTTAATCAGTAATTGTAAGAGCTATTTAAAGCTTTGTTTTTGTGAGGTTAACGTTATTACTAAACAATCCTTGCAGGTCATGTGGCTTTTTATAGCTTTGCTGCTCATTGCGTGTGATAAAAAACACACAATACCTGAACAGCTACAAAACAAACAACCCGACCTTATTATTGATAACGCCGAGTTTTACTTAAACTCATGCCAGTCTCTTAGTGGTGTTTTTAATGATGCTGGCAAGATAACCTCCAGAGTCATTGTTACATTTCCTACTCGCCTTATGAGTTACTGTTCTGAAGAACGAACACAACTTAGCTATGATGGCACATACCTTACAGTAAAGCTTTGTCGAACAGCGTTTGCAGCAGGTGGTTGTGGGCTTGAAAGGTATCGCTCGAAAGATTTTCAACATTGGCAGGAATATATAGGGATTACCTGGGTGAATAATGAGCAGTATGAGGCATGGCGGCAGCTTGGTTCAAGCTCTACTAAAGCAGATGAAATAAACAAAGTTATCCCTTAAGCACCAAAGTTTAACTGTCTGTTTAGACTTTAAAATTATTAGTCGATAAACGATTAATTTTTCACATCAAAAATCACTCGTTACGAGTAAAAATTCTTGTTGGACTTGAATCACTATTTTTCTTTTAATGCGCGCAATTACCGCTTGCCAATTTTGGCATTACTAAAATAAAGAGAAAGATAGATGAAAGAAACAACATCACTAGAACAAGCTCGCACGAGTTACAATGTTCGTCATTGGAGCCAAGGTTTCTTTGGTATTAATGATCAAGGTGATGTGTATGTTGCGCCAAAGGCCCATGCCCCAGAGCAAACCATTGCACTAATCGATATCGCACAGCAATTACAAGACAAAGGCTTAAGCTTACCTGCGTTGGTTCGTTTTCCACAAATTTTACATCATCGAGTACATAGCTTGTGTCAGGCATTTAACACAGCAATTGAGAACTATGGTTACCCGAAAGATTATTTGCTTGTTTACCCAATTAAAGTAAATCAACAACGCGAAGTTGTTGAAGAAATTGTTGCAAGCCAAGCTGATATTGAAAAGAAACAATTGGGCTTAGAGGCGGGTAGTAAGCCTGAGCTATTAACCGTATTAGCAATGGCTGAAAAAACCAGTGCGGTGATTGTATGTAATGGCTACAAAGACCAAGAATACATTCGTTTAGCACTGATTGGCGAAAAGCTAGGCCATAAGGTTTACATTGTACTCGAGAAACTATCTGAACTAGACATGGTGCTTAGCCAAGCAAAAGAGTTAAATGTAAAACCACGCATTGGTATTCGCGTACGTTTAGCATCGCAAGGTAAGGGTAAATGGCAAGCAAGTGGTGGCGAAAAATCAAAATTTGGTTTATCTGCATCGCAAGTATTGAGCGTGGTTAATCGCTTAAAAGCATCTGATCAACTCGATTTGATCCAACTTGTACACTTTCACCTAGGTTCGCAAATGGCAAACATCCGTGATGTGCGTTTAGGTGTGAGCGAAGCTGCGCGTTTTTACTGCGAGTTACGCAAGTTAGGAGCACAAATTGATTGCTTAGATGTGGGCGGCGGTTTAGCGGTTGATTACGACGGCACTCGTAGCCAGTCTCATAACTCAATGAACTACAGCCTAAGTGAATATGCTAATAACATCGTATACACCATTGGTGACACATGTAAGTTATATGAGCAGCCAATGCCGCGCATTATTTCTGAGTCAGGTCGTGCATTAACAGCGCACCATGCCGTATTGATTTCAAATGTTATTGGCACCGAAAGCTATGTACCAGAAGACATTCAAGCGCCAGCCGCTGATGCACCACTATTATTAAAAAATATGTGGACATCATGGCAGCAGTTAAGTGATGACAATGATGACCGTGCATTAATCGAAATTTATCATGATAGCCAAGGCGATTTAGCTGAGGCACATAATCAGTTTGCACTTGGTTTATTAGATTTAACTGAGCGAGCATGGGCGGAGCAAGTTAACTTACGTGTATGTTATGAGCTTAACAAACATATGGATAACAAAAACCGTTTTCATCGCCCAATTATTGATGAATTAAATGCGCGATTAGCAGATAAGTTTTTTGTGAACTTTTCATTGTTCCAGTCATTACCGGATGCATGGGGCATTGACCAAGTGTTTCCGGTTCTGCCTTTAAGTGGTTTAACAGAAGCACCACAAAAGCGTGCCGTGTTACTTGATATTACCTGTGACTCAGACGGTGCTATGGAGCACTATGTAGACGGTCAAGGTATTGAAAGCACATTGCCAGTACCTGCATTTAGCGAAGAAAAACCTTATTTAATGGGCTTTTTCTTAGTAGGTGCTTATCAAGAAATTTTAGGTGATATGCACAACTTATTTGGCGACACGCACAGTGCAATCATAAAAATGGATGAACAAGGTCAGGCGCAAATCACCGAGATTAACGAAGGTGATACCGTTGCTGACATGATGCGTTACGTGCATTTAGATGTAGAAAGCTTCCAGCAGTCTTATGCCCAGCTGGTGGCAGCTAAATTGCCAGAAACTGAGCAGCAAAGCGTATTAGATGAGCTGCAAACTGGCTTAAACGGTTACACTTATTTAGAAGAGTTATAAGCAATGTCGACATTGTTTGACCACACAGATCATTCGTTGTACTCAAACGGCATGACGTTTTTACGTCAGCCGATGGTGCAAAACATCACTGCAATCGATGCCGATGTGGTGGTGCTAGGTTTACCATTTGACTTAGCGACCTCAGGTCGCCCTGGTGCACGTTTAGGCCCTGATGCAATTCGTCGTGCTTCAGTGCACCTTGCATGGGAAGAAACCAAGTATCCTTGGACGTTCCCATTATTTGAGCGCTTAAAATTAGCTGATGCCGGTGATTTTACTTACCCAGTAGGCGACCCAGAATATTTTACCGCGCAATTAGAATTAGCGGCCGAGCAAATTCTTCGTCAAGGTAAAACATTATTGGGCCTAGGTGGCGATCACTTTGTGACTTTGCCACTACTACGTGCTCATGCTAAACAGCACGGTAAAATGGCATTAGTTCACTTTGATGCCCACACCGATACTTACAGCAATGGTTCACGTTATGATCATGGTACTATGTTTTATCATGCACCGATGGAAGGACTAATAGATGTTGATCACAGCATTCAAATCGGTATTCGTACTGACTTTGATCAGAGCAAGCATGAGTTTGCAGTGATTGATGCAATGGCTGCTAATGATTTGCCAGCGCAAGATATTGCAGAGCAAATTAAAGCGCGCGTGGGTGACTTACCTGTGTATCTAACCTTTGATATTGACTGTCTTGATCCAGCATTCGCGCCGGGTACTGGCACACCAGTGTGTGGTGGCTTAACTAGCGATAAAGTACTTAAAGTACTTCGTGCATTGAAAGGCATTAATATGGTCGGTATGGATGTGGTTGAAGTATCACCATCTTATGACCAAAGTGAATTAACGGCGATTGCCGCAGCGACCATTGCCAATGAGTTATTACACTTATGGGCTTTGAAGCATAAATACTAAATGAGAGAGACAAAGAGCGCCATTAGGCGCTCTTTTTTTGATTAACAAGATGAAGCAATTATGCGCTTCTTACATCAACTTTTAACTTAAGTTTTTGCCCAGGTTGAATGTACTTTTGCCCAGCTAATGAGTTCCATTTAATAATATCTTCTACAGACACATTAAACTTAGCAGCAATGCGCGCTAATGAATCACCACGACGGACTTTATAAGTAATGGTGCGCTCTTTGATTTGAGTAGCAGCCAGTTGTGATTTTTCTTCTTTATATACAGTTAGCTTTTGACCAACACGTAATACAGCATCTTTTTTAAGTTTATTCCATCTTGCAAGCTCTGCAATGGTCACATCGTACTCACGGCTAATATCCCACAGCGTATCGCCACTGGCGACTTTATGGCTTAGCTTTTTACGTGTTGCTTTATTAGCAGCCATACGCACTGATTTTGGTAAATGCTGGCTATTTATCTCACCATCACTCAGTGGTACAAGTAATTGCTGACCAACACGAATAGTATTCGATGAGAGTTTATTCAGTGTTTTAATAGCGTTTGTGCTAGTAGAAAACTTCTTCGCAATCACAGATAAACTGTCACCGCGCGCAACCACGTATTGTTGCCAACGTAGACGGTCTTTTTGCTCTGTTTTTGCTAGTTTTGCAGAGAACTCTTCAACTTTATCAGACGGTAATAATAAAAAGTGCGGTCCATTAGGATCGGTCGCCCAGCGATTAAAACCCGGGTTTAAACGATAAAGTTCAGTTAAGCTAATACCTGCCATATCAGCTGCAAGCGCTAAGTCAATTTGACTACCTACATTCACCGCCTCAACTACTTGAGCATTAATAATTGGTTGCCACTTAACACCAAACTCGTCACTGCGTTTAACTAGATCAGACAGTGCTAACAGTTTAGGTACATACGAGGTCGTTTCTTTTGGTAAATCCAAAGACCAAAAGTCTGTTGGTAAATGCTTTTTACGATTCTTTTTAATGGCTCGTAGCAAACGGCCTTCACCTGAGTTATAGGCTGCGATGGCATTTAACCAATCGCCTTCTAAGGTTTTGTGAAGATATGACAAATAATCAAGTGCTGCACGGGTCGACTGTACAATGTCACGACGACCGTCGTACCACCAGTTTTGTTTTAAATCAAAACGCTCACCAGTTTGTGGCATGAATTGCCAGATGCCCGAGGCACTGCGATGTGAATAACCAAATGGGTCAAAAGCACTTTCTACAATCGGTAAAAGCGCAATTTCAATTGGCATTTGACGCTTCTCGACTTCTTCTACAATAAAGTACAGGTAAGGCTCTGCACGCTTAGAGATGCGATCTAAATAGGCCTGATGACGTGCATAGTAGTTACGCTCAGCAACCACTGGGCGGTTTTGTGGCACATCAATCGAAAGTTGGTAACGAATACGCTCCCATACATCATCAAATACCTGTGGTGGCTCATCAAGATCTGCGACCTGTTGATACTGTGCGTTAATCATTAGTGCATCATTAACGTCACTTGGGCTTGCGCCATTGAGCTGTTGCTCAACATCATTATTAGCTGTGGTATCTGAGTTAGAAGCTGTTAACTGACAACCACTTAGTACCAGCGCAAGTGTTATAACTAAAGGAGACTTATACATATATACCTATATAATCAGGTAAAAAAACTCGGCGAATATTACCTGCTATAAGCACATATTGCCACTTTATGACCAGTATATGTCAGCTCATTATTGCAAGGTGTTGATCTAAATATATAAAAATGTAATCGGTAGAGTTACACTTTTAAAAATTATCTTTCCAGGCTCTGAGACCCGCAAAGCGTTGCCAAGGTTCAGCTAGATCAAGATTTTCTTTAAGCTCGCTTGGAAGCTCATCAGTTATGTGTGGAAAATGACAACGGATAAAGGGGTTTATTTGCCTCTCAACGCTTAATTGAGTCGGTAAGCTAATTTTGCCGCTTTCTCGCAGCGCATCTACTTTATCACTGTAGTTGAGAAGGTATTCGTTATTTGGTTCAACAGCTTTTGCAAAGGCTAAGTTGGCCTGCGTGTATTCATGAGTGCAGTAGATTTTACACTCATCAGGCAGGGCTCTTAATTTACATAAAGAGTGCCACATTTGTTCAGCACTGCCTTCAAATAATCGTCCGCAGCCAGCACTAAATAAGGTATCGCCAGTAAAACTTAACTCGTCATTAATGTAACAAACATGATCGAGAGTATGCCCTGGTGTCGCAAGCACAGTAAAAGTGTAATCGTACACCGTCACCTTATCCGCTTCACAAACGCCATGGCTAATGCCTTTGAAAGGGCTGTGTCTTGGTCCGTACACCGGGATATCACGAAATGTTTTTACCAAGGCTGCAACGCCATCGGTGTGATCATAGTGATGATGGGTAATTAAAATCCCTGCCAGTGATAAGTTATTTTCGCTTAGGTAGTTTAGAACGGGCTCTGCCTGTCCTGGGTCGACCACCCACGCTGTTTGTTCAGCTTCATTGCTGATGCACCAAATGTAGTTATCAGAAAAGGCTTTAATTGCTTTAACTTGCACCATGTTTAATTGCTCTATAAAGTGACAGTTAACACACAGTATAACGAGCTCAGAAAATGAAACCAGCCCTTAGTTTTCAAGAAGGTCCTAAGCCATACTCTTGGCAGCAGTTCCCTCATGGTGACTATTTACGTGCTGAAATTGAACGTAAGCTAACACCATGGCTGCCGCGCATGTTTGGTTATCACATGCTCAAACTCGGTAATTTAAGTGGTGAGCTGGCAACCAGTGAAAGTCCTATTAAGCATCAAGTTTGCGTAGCAGAGCAGGGCTTATTTACCGGTGTTATTGCTGATGTAGACGAGTTACCGTTTTATGAGCACAGTGTTGATGCCTGCATATTATCGCACTGTTTAGAATATCATTCTGATCCGCACCATATCTTACGTGAAGCGCATCGTACTTTGATCCCCGGTGGTTACATCGTGATCACAGGCTTTAACCCGTTTAGTTTGTGTGGATTGGCGCAGTTATTACCTTTTAGCCGCCAAAAGCTACCTTGGACAGGGCGGTTTTTCACGCCATCACGAGTAAAAGATTGGTTGAATTTATTAGGCTTTGAAATAATCTCTGATGAGCGTTTTATCCATTCATCGCTTGCAAGAGGAAACCGCTTATCGCGCTTTGCTGCGTGGCGCAGCTTTGGCCAGCAATATTTAAAGCCAATGGGCAGTGTGTATATGCTGGTGGCTAGAAAGCGTGTGGCCCCGCTGACACCAATTAAACCTAAATGGCATGCAAGGCCGCAA
Source organism: Pseudoalteromonas sp. PAR1 (assembly GCF_947311895.1). NCBI lineage: Bacteria > Pseudomonadati > Pseudomonadota > Gammaproteobacteria > Alteromonadales > Pseudoalteromonadaceae > Pseudoalteromonas > Pseudoalteromonas sp. PAR1. The sequence continues at coordinate 25,859 of NZ_CAMZMY010000036.1, forward strand.
TTTTCGCCAGTGAAAGGGGCAGGTCTTAGACAAACATCAAAGCAGCACTGTGAGCGGGATAGCTAGATAATGCTGTTGCGTGTCTGTTTTACTTGGATACTGACCTGCACGAATATTTAATTGAATAGCAGGATGCAGTAGTTTTGGCACTGCCAAGGTTGCATCGCGGTTTTCACGTGTTGCAATAAAATCTTGTTTATCTCCTTTTAAGTGAATGTTTTGCTCACGCTGCTCTTTAACCGTGGTTTTGTTTGCTAAAGGTCGACCATCAGGTTGGTAGTCATGGCACATCCAAAGCACTGTATCGTCAGGAAACGCTAAAATTTGTTGTAGTGAATCATATAATTCGCCTGCGCTGCCGCCGGGAAAGTCACAGCGTGCTGTGCCACTGTCTGGCATAAAAAAAGTGTCACCGACAAATACATTGCCATCAATGTGATAGCACACACTGTCAGGAGTGTGGCCAGGCGTGGCAATCACATCAACCGTGTAATTACCTAACTTAAATTGCGCTTTATTAGCAAATAAAGCATCAAAAGGCTCGCCATTACACGGCATATCCAGATTGTAAAGTTGGCTAAAGTGCTTTTGTACTTGTGTGATCCCTTCGCCAGTGCCGAGCTTGCAAGGATGTGTGGCTTGTAATTGCTGCTTTATATAACTTGCCGCAGTGATATGGTCAGCATGGGCGTGGGTTTCAAGTAGCCATTGTAATGTCAGCTGCTCAGTTTTTATGAAGCTGATGATCTCATTGGCTGTGGTAAAACTTAACTCTCCACTTGGCATATCAAAATCAGCTGGCGCATCAATCAGCAAGCAATTTTTAGTGTTTTCGCAACTGACTAAATAACAGAGAGTGGCGCTTTGTTGATGAAAAAAAGAGTGAATGCGCAGAGCCATAATGAGTCCTTTATATTTCTTTATAGCCAAATCTTATAACATATAACAAAAATATAAAACGGCCTGCGCTAAGTTTCTTTCAAGGTAATTTTAATTACCGTCGTAACCTGTGTCTTCAAGTAATTGATCGCTGCCAGCGGCTTCGCGGGCTAGATCGTCAACAATTTCATTATATTTGTTGCCGCTATGGCCTTTTACCCAGCGCCATTCTACTTCGTGTTGCTGGCATGCTGCATCGAGTCGTTTCCATAAATCGACATTCTTAACTGGTTTTTTAGCTGCAGTTTTCCAGCCGCGTTTTTTCCAATTTTCGACCCATGACTCAATGCCTTGTTTCACATATTGACTATCGGTAGTAAGAATGACGTGACAAGAGCGGGTGAGGGTTTCTAGTGCAACGATAGCTGCGAGCATTTCCATCCGATTATTAGTTGTTAGGGTATAGCCTTGACTCAATTGCTTTTCGTGGCCGTTGTATCGCATCACGATGCCATACCCACCAGGCCCTGGATTTCCTAAACATGATCCATCGGTGTAAATCTCTACGGTTTTCTGCACTGTTTTACCTTGATATTGTGTACAATAAAGTGAATATAGAAAGATACCAGAGTCAGGCTTAAGACGATATGGCACATAGACAAATAGTTTTAGATACAGAAACCACGGGTATTGACCCAAAGCAAGGCCACCGCATCATTGAAATCGGTTGTGTTGAACTTGTGAATCGCCGTCTTACTGGCAACAACTTTCATGTGTATATCAATCCACAACGTGAAATAGAAGAAGAAGCGATAGACGTACACGGTATCACCAATGAATTTTTGCGTGATAAACCTTTGTACCACCAAATTGCCCATGAGTTTTTAGAGTATATTCGTGGCGCAGAGCTTGTTATTCATAACGCTGCGTTCGATATCGGCCACATGGACAACGAGTTTGCATTGTTAAATCAAGGTTTTCCGAAAACTGCCGATGTATGTAGTGTACTTGATACCTTGAAAATGGCGCGTGACTTGCATCCAGGTCAAAAGAATAACCTTGATGCGCTTTGTCGCCGCTATGATATTGATAACTCAAAGCGTACTTTACACGGCGCATTACTGGATTCCGAGATTCTAGCAGATGTTTACTTGGCAATGACCGGTGGACAAGTAAAGCTGAACCTCAATCAAAATAAAGATGAAGGCTCAACACATCAAACGGGTGGTATTCGTCGTCTTAGTGCCGACAGAGCACCCCTTGTGGTATTAAGAGCAACCGAACAAGAGCAAGCTGCCCATGAAGAACGTTTAGATTTAGTGGCAAAGGGTGGTCAATGTTTATGGCGTGCAGAATAAGGTAATGAAATGAGAAAACAGCTACTAGCAGGAATACTGTGCTTAATGCCTTGTATGGGATTTGCAACAGCACAAGATAAGATAACGCCATTAGCTCGGGATGGGGTTAAAAATGAAATTCCTCTGTTAGAAAACCGTTTTCGCATCGATCATAAAATCGATAAAGTAACCTTACTGTTCTTTCGTAACCGCGGTGCACCTGCCGTTGTATTGGTTCGTCCTGATGGGACTAAGTATTACGCCACAGACTCAGTGAAAAATCATGATCTTGATTGGTATGATGAGCTCAGTTATGACTTAGTCACTATTACTAATCCTATGCCGGGCCCATGGCAGGTTGTTGGCAAAATCTTGCCAGGAAGCCGTATTATGGTGATGGGAGAAATTGAATTAGATGTAGATCCTTTACCGCCGATGCTATTTCGCGGAGAGACAGTGAAACTGACTGGTCGCGTATTAAATGATGGAGAACCCATCGAAGTGGGGCAGTTTCGTGATGTGATTAGTTTGAATGTCGATTTTGTCAGTACTAATAATAGTGATTACTCAAACTTTGGTGCCGGTACGCAAAGTGTCACTGAGTTTAGAGATGATGGCCGTGGTTTTGATGAGCGCCCGCTTGATGGCGTATTTACTGGCGAATTTAAACTGACGTTTCCTGCAGGTGAGTGGCAACCAGAGCTTTATATAGAAACGCCAATACTGAAACGCACCGTGGTACAAAAACCGATTGTGGTGCACGAGCCTCCTTTTGATTATGAAATAGCGCTTGCTGAGCAAGATGAAGATGACCACATTTTAACGATCACCTTAAATCCTGAAATCGTCAAACCTGAAACCGTGCTCATTCAGGGGAAAATCTATTATCCGAATAATGAAGAGCAAATGTTCTCAATTGATGCGGATAAATCACAAATGCGCGAACTTGCAATTAAAAATTATGACTGGGGTAGATACAGTGTTGAGCTATCTGTATTTGGTAGCAATATAAATGACCGTGAATTTATGGCTACTTTACCAACTTATAAATTTGAAATTGAGCGACCCATTGAAGCTGTACCAGAAATTGTTCGCCCTGAAATCGATTTAGAAGCCCAAGCTGAGCAGCAACGAATTATTGAAGAGGAACAAAAAGCGTCCACTACACTAATGGTGATACTCATTGTTGTTGGAAATTTAATCGTTCTACTGTTAGGGTGGCTAGCGATTCGAATTTTTGTGCAGAAAAAACCACTTAAATTTAAAGTTTCTTTGCCATTTTTAAAGAAAAAAAATAAAACCGAAAATGATGAGCAAGCAGCGAAAGAAAATGAAGTCGGCAAAAATGGCTCAAAAAATGACAAATCAGGTGAAATTTTAAACCTTTCGATGTCAGATGACTAAAAAACCTGTAAAAATACAAAAAACCCCTTGACGAACCAGAGGGTGATTCGTATTATTCACGCCGCTGTCAGGGGAGACTCAGTCAGCAACGAAAATGTGGAGTGGTAGTTCAGTTGGTTAGAATACCGGCCTGTCACGCCGGGGGTCGCGGGTTCGAGTCCCGTCCACTCCGCCAATAGGAAAAATAAATAGCATTAAATACTGCGGAGTGGTAGTTCAGTTGGTTAGAATACCGGCCTGTCACGCCGGGGGTCGCGGGTTCGAGTCCCGTCCACTCCGCCAATAGGAAAAATAAATAGCATTAAATACTGCGGAGTGGTAGTTCAGTTGGTTAGAATACCGGCCTGTCACGCCGGGGGTCGCGGGTTCGAGTCCCGTCCACTCCGCCAATAGGAAAAATAAATAGCATTAAATACTGCGGAGTGGTAGTTCAGTTGGTTAGAATACCGGCCTGTCACGCCGGGGGTCGCGGGTTCGAGTCCCGTCCACTCCGCCAATAGGAAAAATAAATAGCATTAAATACTGCGGAGTGGTAGTTCAGTTGGTTAGAATACCGGCCTGTCACGCCGGGGGTCGCGGGTTCGAGTCCCGTCCACTCCGCCAATAGGAAAAATAAATAGCATTAAATACTGCGGAGTGGTAGTTCAGTTGGTTAGAATACCGGCCTGTCACGCCGGGGGTCGCGGGTTCGAGTCCCGTCCACTCCGCCA
>NZ_CAMZMY010000037.1:0-25255 GCF_947311895.1 Pseudoalteromonas sp. PAR1
CAGTAGTGAAACGAAACAGCGCCGATGATAGTGTGGCATTTGCCATGTGAAAGTAGGACATCGCCAGGCTCCAAATTAAAGAAAGCCCGATTCGAAAGAGTCGGGCTTTTTTGCGTTTAGAGCTGTCAGCTTTCAGCCGTCAGACGTCAGTTGAAATGTGGGGTTGTTTAGTACAGAGACTCCCTCAGCACTCCCTGTTCATTCTCCAGGTAGGTTGGGTAGAGCACAGCGAAACCCAACACGAGTTAGTGAGTTGCAAGTTAGCAAGGGTAAAGTTGAACTGTGTGGTTGTTTAATACAGAGCCTCCCTCAGCAACACCCCCCGTAGGAGGCACTTCAGTGCCGAATTCAGACCATAACAAGCATATTCATGGCAGAAACCATTCCTACGTGATGAGAATGTCAGGTGTCAGAAAATAGATGTTAGTTGATCTACCGGGTTGTTAAGTAACTGAGTCACCCTCAGCAACAAAACGTCGTAGTAGGCACTTCAGTGCCGAATCTAGACCAGAACAAACACATTCATGGCTAAAGCCATTCCTACAAGTACACTTTGCCTAGAGCCTAGAAGCTACAGCCCCCGGCAGATGGAGACGCATTACAAAACACCTCCACCGCGCGGCTGACAGCTGGCGGCTGAAAGCTCTATTGATGTTGGGTTTCGCTACGCTCTACCCAACCTACGACAGACTTCAAACGCTACTCTCGCTAACTCATGATCCAAAAACAAAAAGGCCAGCATATAGCTGGCGTTTTTAAATCTGAAGGTAAGCTTGATATTAAGCTTTTGGACCTGCTGATTTGATTGCTTCTGAAACATCGTATTTAGCGAAGTTTTCAGTGAAGTCTGAAGCTAGTTTGTTTGCGTATTCTGCGTACTTCTCTTTATCTTCCCATGTGTTGATTGGGTTAAGAAGTTGGCTGTCTACACCAGGTACTGCCACTGGCACATCTAGGTTAAGTACGTCGATATGTTGAGTTTCTACGTCAGCTAGTTTACCAGATACAATGGCATCAACTACAGCACGTGTCGTTGGGATATCGAAACGTTGACCAGTACCATAAGGGCCGCCAGTCCAGCCTGTGTTAACTAGGTATACTTTTGCGCCGAATTCACGTACACGCTTCATTAGAAGCTCTGCGTAAACGCCTGCAGGGCGTGGGAAGAACGGAGCACCGAAACATGTTGAGAATGTAGACTCGATGTCGCTAGTTGAACCGATTTCAGTTGAACCAACTTTCGCAGTGTAACCGCTAAGGAAGTGGTACGCTGCAGCTTCTTCAGTTAGTACTGAAACTGGAGGTAACACACCGCTCACGTCACATGTTAAGAATACAACGGCTTTTGGCTCGCCAGCTCGGTTTTCTACTTTACGTTTTTCAACGTGCTCTAGAGGGTAAGCTGCACGGCTGTTCTGTGTAAGGCTGGTATCATGGAAATCTGGTACACGGTTTTCGTCAAGTACCACGTTTTCTAAGATTGTACCGAAGCGAATTGCATTCCAAATAACTGGTTCGTTCTTTTGTGATAGGTCGATACATTTCGCGTAACAACCACCTTCGATATTAAATACGCTACCAGGTGCCCAACCGTGCTCGTCATCACCAATAAGGAAACGAGTAGGATCCGCTGATAATGTTGTTTTACCTGTACCAGATAAACCGAAGAATAAGGCTGTGTCGCCTGCTTCACCTACGTTTGCAGAACAGTGCATTGGTAATACACCTTTTGCAGGAAGTAGGAAGTTTTGAACAGAGAACATTGATTTCTTCATTTCGCCTGCGTAGCGCATACCAGCCAGTAACACTTTACGTTGTGCGAAGTTGATGATTACAGTGCCATCGCTGTTAGTGCCATCGCGCTCTGGGTCACATACAAATGAAGGTACGTTCATGACCTGCCACTCTGGGAAGTCAGCAGTATTGTATGTTTGTGGTTCGATAAACATGTTTTTGGCAAAAATGTGATGCCATGCAGTTTCTGTTGTTACTACAACTGGTAAATAATGCTCAGGATCAGCGCCAACTTCTAGGTGAGAGATGAAGTGGTCGTTGCTTTTCACGTGTTGTTCTACACGTGCCCATAACGCGTCAAACTTGTCTGCATCGAATGGGCGGTTTACGTTGCCCCATTGGATTTCGTTTTCAGTGCTTGGCTCTTGAACAATAAAACGATCTTTTGGAGAGCGGCCAGTGCGTTCACCGGTTTTTGCAACAAAAGCACCATTAGCGGCTAGAGTCCCTTCGCCACGACGAATAGCGTGTTCGACAAGTTCAGCTGCAGTAAGATCAACAAAACTAGTAGCGTTTGCAGTCATGTTTATACCTAAATTGTGAGAGATTGAACGGGATAGCTCTGGGGTTCTTAGTTTTCCCTTTTGCTAAAAGAATAGTAACAGAAGGATTAGGGATATTCGAGTGTCTGAAGGGCTTAAAAAGGCATATATTTGGCAAAAAACATGAATAATTTCAATGATACCGGTGTCATAAAATGTCACTTTTCCATGACACCGGTATCATTAGTTTTTAAACTTTTTTTAATAAAAAAGCCGCACTCAGTGCGGCTTTTAATATAATAATATTATAGTTGCAGTTTTAATTGAAAATAGACTTTATTTCTTGTTCATCGAAAATGTAGTCTTTTAAGCAATAGTGGCAGCTTATTTTCACTTCACCATTTGCTTTTACATCTGCAAGTAATTCGTCTTGGCCTACATTAACGAGTGCAGCAATAGTTTTGTCTCTGCTGCAACCACAACGGAAATTGATTGCTTGTGGCTCGAATAACTGCGGGTTGTCTTCATGATATAGACGAGTCAGTACTGTGTTTGCATCTAAGTGTAATAATTCATCATCTTTGATGGTATTACTGATAGCTTCAAGATGCGTAAAGTCTTCAACTGACTTTTCTTTATTTACAGGCAATACTTGTAAAAATAAGCCAGCAGCTTTTGCTGATTCTGCTGTAACCTCAGTTGCAAACCAAAGGCGTGTTTTTAACTGCTCTGATTGTTCAAAGTAGTTTTCAAGACATTTATCTAAGCTATCGTGCTCTAGTGGCACAATACCTTGGTAACGTTCGCCTTTTGTAGGTGTAATAGTAATAACCATGTAGCCATTACCAATTAGTTCTTTAATAGTGTTGCCTGTTACTTCACCCTGCAGGCGAGCGACACCACGCATATTTTGTTTATCGTCACCATTAATTACAGCGTATTTTACAGGGCCATCACCTTGTAGTTGTACGGCGATTTCACCTTCAAACTTTAATGTGGCTGTTAATAAGCATGTCGCAACGAGCAATTCACCTAACAGTGTTTGCACTGCAACAGGGTAATTATGGTTCGCGATCATTTCTTGATAAGTTTTGTCAATTTGTACGAGTTCACCACGTACATCAAGCTGATCAAATATATAACGATGAAGTAAATCTTGTTGCATGAGTTGCATTACCTAACTTGATTTCAGTTTTAACAGTTCACGTCTTTGCTTTTTATCTGGTTTACGCTCAGGATGTGGAGCAAAGAAGCTGTTGTTCTTACGGGCGATAGCATTTGCTTCGCGTTTCTCAATACTTGCTTGAGTTTCTTGGTATAAGGTTTGTGCAATGGGGGCGCCTTGACGTTTTTCAAGGATCTTTTCTATTATCACAACCTTTTCGTCGACTCCTTGCAGTAGTTTTACGACTGCACCCACTTCGACGATTTTGCTGGGTTTTGTTCGTTGTCCATTATAATGTACTTTGCCACCTTGCACCATGTCTCGTGCGACTGAACGAGTTTTGTAAAAGCGGGCAGCCCATAACCACTTATCAAGGCGCACGCTTAACTCATCTTTAGTATCTTTCGACTGCTGAGTGTTACCTTTTGACACAATTGTGCTCTTTTAAAGCTGCTAATATATAGACAAAATCTACCATGAAACTTAATAACAAAGAAATAGTCATAGCTATTCCTTACCTGCTTTGTTCTGCAAAATAACCTCGTTTACAAAGTTTAATATAGGTGTGCTTGTTGAATGAAAAATGAAAAGGTACTATAGGCCAGCTATCAAGCTGTAAATTAAAAAAAGAAATAGAGTATATGGAACAACACTTACAACAAGTTAGACAGTTTTTAAACGGCTTACCACACGCCAAGCTAAGTGCACTTGTAGTGCTGTTAGTTGTTGTTTATATTGCATTTTTATCTTCAAAGTTGTTTTGGCTAGTTTGGCCGGAGCCTGATACCAAAGCATTGCCAATCAATAGCGCCTATACCACTTCAAAACGAGTTGAAACCGTAAACTCGAGACAAATCATTGAGCAAAATTTATTCGGTAAAGCAGTAGCCGAAAGTAAAAATGATACAAAAAAACAGAATAAAGTTATTAACAATGCCCCTGAAACTCGCCTCAGTATAAATCTGACTGGAATTGTTGCGGTAAGTCAAAATGATCAAGCTGGTCTTGCAATAATTGAATCACAGGGTAAACAAGAAACTTATGTGGTTGATGATGCTGTTCAAGGCACTCGCGCAAAGCTAGCTCAGGTATTACCTGACCGTGTCATTTTAGATGTTAATGGCCGTTTCGAGACTCTAATGCTAGATGGACTCGACTTCACTAAAACAGTATCTATGCCAGTATTGGCAGAGCGTGAAGAGCCAGCTTTAATGGATGGTCCTCAGCTTGATGAAATTGAACAAATTAACGCGACAGAAGACGAAGAGGTAAAAGACGCTCTTATCGAGACCCGCGAAGAAGTATTAGACGATCCAGGGAAATTATTTGACTACATTCGTGTTTCTCAAGCGATGGTAGACGGTGAATTGGTGGGCTACCGCTTGAGCCCAGGAAAAGACCCTGCGCTATTTAAGCAAATGGGATTAATGAATAATGATTTAGCTATTGCAATAAATGGCTATCAATTAAACGATTTAAAACAGGCAATGTCAGCAATTAACGAATTACGAAATAGTACTGACGCCAGCATCACTATCGAACGCGATGGTGAGCAAATTGATGTGCAATTTAGCCTGCAATAACTAGCTTTGGAGTTTTTATAGAATGGTTCACGCGCTACACCTCAGAAAAATTAAGAAAGGGTTAGCAAAATATGCAGCGCTTTTTTTATTAACAGGATTATCGCTTTCAGTTTCTGCTGTTGAATATGCAGCAAACTTTAAGGGAACAGATATTAATGAATTCATTAATATCGTGGGTAAAAACCTAAATAAAACGGTGATTATTGACCCTAGTGTGCGCGGTAAAGTGAATGTGCGCAGCTACGAATTAATGGATGAAAAACTCTATTATCAGTTCTTCTTAAATGTACTCGAAGTATACGGTTATTCAGTGGTAGAAATGGATAACGGTATTATCAAGATTGAGAAAAGCTCAGACGCAAAAAAATCAAACGTCCCTTTGATCACTGAAGATAATCAAGCCAGTGGCGATATGATGGTGACGCGTGTCGTTAGAGTGAAGAATGTTAGTGTACAAGAATTAGGCCCACTCATTCGTCAGTTTAATGACCAAAAAGATGGTGGCCATGTTGCTAACTTTAATGCTGCAAACGTGATGATGTTGACAGGCCATGCTGCATCGGTGAACCGCTTAGTGGAAATTATACGCTCAGTTGACCAAGCGGGTGATAAACGCGTTGATATCGTAAAACTTAAATTTGCTACCGCAGACGATGTAGTGTCTGTTGTTGATAATATTTACAAAGATGGTGGCAAAGGCAGCATTCCAGAGTTTTTGATCCCTAAAGTTGTTGCTGATGGACGTACTAACAGTGTGATTGTCAGTGGTGAAGCACAAGCACGAACTCGTGCTGTTGATCTTATCAGTCGCTTAGATGGAGAGCTTGAAAACCAAGGTAATACCAAGGTTATCTATTTAAACTACGCAAAAGCTGAAGATCTTGTAAAAGTACTACAGGGTGTGAGTAAAACGCTAGCAGAAGATGCGCAAGGTGGTGGAACTAAGACTCGTACGCGCAACCAAAACGAAACAAGTATTGAAGCGCACCCAGATTCTAACTCGCTGGTTATTACTGCCCAGCCAGATACCATGCGCTCACTTGAACAAGTAATAGACCGTCTTGATGTACGCCGAGCGCAGGTACTTGTCGAGGCTATTATCGTTGAAGTGTTAGAAGCTGATGGAATCAATTTAGGCTTGCAGTGGATTTCAGAGCAAGGCGGGATGATGCAGTTCAACAATGGCACAACAGTGCCTGTTGGTTCGTTAGCTGTTGCAGCTGAGCAAGCACGTGATAAAACGGTACAAAAAACGATTACAGGCAGTGAGACTGGTAATACAACGCCATATGAAGAAACTGTAGAAGGTGATTTAGGTCCTTTAGGGCAATTGCTAGGCGGTATTAACGGTCTAGCCATGGGTATTGTTAAAAACGACTGGGGTGCAATTATCCAAGCTGTTTCAACCGATACTAACTCTAATATTCTTGCTACCCCGTCTGTAACGACCATGGATAACGAAGAAGCATCAATGATTGTTGGTCAAGAAGTACCGATTATCACAGGCTCGCAAACAGGCTCAAATAACGCAAATCCATTCCAAACAGTTGAACGTCAAGAAGTGGGTGTAAAACTTAAAGTAACACCGCAAATTAATGATGGCTCAGCAGTTCAATTAACGATTGAGCAAGAAGTTTCAAGCGTAAGTGGTGCTACAGCGGTTGATATTTCAGTTAATAAACGTGCAATTAAAACTACGGTTATGGCTGATGATGGTGGCATGGTTGTACTAGGCGGCTTGATTGATGAAGACGTGCAAGAAAGTGTCTCTAAAGTGCCATTGTTAGGTGATATTCCTGTACTTGGTCATTTATTCCGTTCAACGAGTACAAATAAACGCAAGCGTAACTTGATTGTATTTATTCGTCCTACCATTGTGCGCGATGGCATTAGCATGAATAAATTAAGCCACTCGAAATATAACTTTATTCGTGGTGAACAACACAAACAAAAAGAAGATGGTATTGATTTAATGCCGTTGACGGATGCACCAATCCTTCCTGAATGGAATGACGCTTTGGTATTACCGCCAACTTACGAAGAGTACCTAAAACAACAAAACGCGAATGAGCGCAACGATGACTAATGCAATTACCGAGATTAATGACGAGTTAGTCCATGACACGACAACTACTCATGATGAGCTTTTAACAAGTGATGATCTTGTTAGCTTGCCAACGAAGCGGTTGCCGTTCTCGTATGCACGTCGCACAGGCGTATTGCTAAGTAAAAATCAAGATAACTGGACTGTGTTTTATCGCGGTGAGTTAAACCTAGATGCCCTGCTTGAAGTACGTCGTATTGCCGGTCATGGTTTTTCGTTAGAGCAATTACCAGATGATAAATTTGAGCTATTGCTAGAGGCTTCGTACCAGCGTGATAGTTCTGAAACGCAACAAATGATGGAAGATATTGGTAACGAGGTTGATTTATTCTCGTTGGCCGATGAATTACCGCAAACTGAAGATCTTTTGGCTAGTGATGATGATGCACCAATCATCAAGCTGATCAACGCGATGCTGAGCGAAGCAATTAAAGAAGGTGCCTCGGATATTCATATCGAAACATTCGAGCAAGAACTTGTTATTCGCTTTAGGGTTGATGGCGTTTTAAAAGAAGTATTAAAACCTAATCGTAAACTCGCTTCATTGTTAGTGTCGCGAATTAAGGTTATGGCAAAACTCGATATCGCAGAGAAACGTATCCCGCAGGATGGGCGTATTAGTTTACGTATTGCTGGTCGTGCTGTTGATGTGCGTGTATCAACGATGCCATCAAGCTTTGGTGAGCGTGTCGTGCTGCGTCTACTTGATAAAAATAATGCGCGCTTGAATCTTGAAGATTTAGGGATGACTGAGCGTAACCGTGAATTGTTCGCTGATTTAATCAGTAAGCCGCACGGTATTATCTTAGTAACCGGTCCTACAGGTTCAGGTAAAAGTACCACCTTGTATGCGGGTATGAGCCAAATCAACTCACGCGATCGCAACATTCTTACCGTTGAAGATCCAATCGAGTACGAGATCCCAGGTATTGGTCAAACTCAGGTAAATACTAAAGTAGATATGACCTTTGCACGCGGTTTGCGTGCCATCCTTCGTCAAGACCCTGACGTAGTAATGGTTGGTGAGATCCGTGACCTTGAAACAGCACAAATAGGTGTTCAAGCGTCATTAACTGGTCACTTAGTAATGTCGACTCTGCATACTAATACGGCAGCCGGTGCAATCACACGTATGGAAGACATGGGTGTTGAGCCTTTCTTACTTTCTTCGTCCCTGCTTGGTGTATTGTCGCAACGCCTAGTGCGTACTTTATGTAATACTTGTAAAGAAGGTCACATTGCCGATGAACGTGAGTGTCAGCTACTGGGTGTAAACCCTGCTGAGCCACCAACAATTTATCGAGCTGTAGGGTGTGAAGAGTGTAACTTTAACGGTTATCGCGGTCGTACAGGTATTCATGAATTATTAGTTGTTGATGAAACAATTCGTGAAATGATCCACAGTGGTAAAGGTGAGCAAAGCGTTGAGAAATACATCCGCAAGCATAGCCCAAGTATTCGTCAGGATGGCTGTAGCCGTGTATTAGCTGGCCGTACAACCTTAGAAGAAGTCTTACGTGTAACACGTGAGGAAGGTTAACTATGGCAGCGTTTGAGTACCGAGCCTTAGATGGTAAAGGTAAAGAGAAAAAAGGCATTCTTGAGGCCGATACGGTAAAACAAATTCGCCAAACTTTGCGTGATCAAGGCCTAATGCCTTTAGAGGTTGTTGCTGCGGCAGAAGGCGAAAAACAAGTGAAAGGGGCTAAAAAGTCTCTCTTTAGTGGTTTTTTTAAGCCAAAGATCTCCACCTCAGATTTAGCTTTAATTACCCGTCAGCTTGCCACCTTGATTCAATCGGCTTTACCTGTGGAAGGGGCTGTAATGGCGGTCGCAGAGCAATGTGAGAAGCCACGCTTAAAGCGCATGTTGATGGCCGTACGCTCAAAAGTAGTTGAAGGCTATACGCTTGCCGATGGCATGAGTGAGTTTCCGCATGTGTTTGATGATTTATATCGCGCAATGGTGGCAGCGGGTGAAAAGTCAGGTCACTTAGATCAAGTTCTTAATCGTTTAGCTGATTACACTGAACAACGACAGCATATGCGTAGTCAAATAACACAAGCGATGGTGTATCCGACTATCCTTGTTGTATTTGCAATTGCTATCGTATCTGTGTTGCTCGGTACTGTAGTGCCTAAGATTTTAAAGACATTTGAAAAGTCTAAGCAAGTTTTACCTTGGACTACAGAATGGGTTATGGCGGCCAGTAACTTTGTACAAAATTACTGGTTTATTAGCTTGGTGGTCATAACAGCCCTAGCGGTAGGCATAAAGCAGGCGCTGAAACGACCGCATATTCGCTATTGGTTTGATGAAAAAGTGTTGTATTTACCGGGTATTGGTAAAGTAGCCAGAGGTGTTAATACTGCCCGCTTTGCACGAACATTAAGTATTTTATCATCTAGTTCGGTGCCCTTACTTGAAGGAATGCGTATTTCAGGTGGGGTATTAGTGAACGAAAAAATGAAAAAATCGGTGCAAGATGCAGCAACGCGTGTCAGTGAGGGTGCCAGCCTTCGTGCTGCACTTCAGCAAACGAAGCTGTTTCCACCGATGATGCTACATATGATTGCCAGTGGTGAAAAATCAGGTGAATTGGAACAAATGCTAGAACGCGCGGCAAACAACCAAGATCGCGAGTTTGAAAGCATGGTTAATGTATCGTTAAAGCTCTTAGAGCCAGCGATGATAGCTTCAATGGCTGTTATTGTTTTGTTTATTGTAATGGCGATACTGCAACCAATTATGGCAATGAATAAAGCTGTAGGTCTTTAAATCAGGGAACGGTAGAGTAGCAGTTATTACTGTCGCTCTATAATAATTTATTGAAGTAAGTTAGAGGTATTTTTTGTGAACAAACAGTCAGGTTTCTCATTATTAGAAGTCATGGTGGTACTGGTTATCATCGGTATGATTATGTCAATTGTGGCACCAAATATTATGGGGCAGCAAGAAGAAGCAGCAATCGACAAAGCACATCTAGATATTCAACAAATCGAAGATGCGTTAAGTCTCTATAAGCTTAAGAACAAAACGTATCCTACGACAGAGCAGGGGCTTGAAGCACTTGTTACTAAAACGAGTATTGAGCCTATTCCTAAGCGTTTTCCTGATGGTGGGTTTCTTGAAAAGCTACCAGAGGATCCATGGGGTAATCCATACCAGCTAATCAGCCCAGGAGAAATCGGTAAAGTTGATATTTTCTCGATGGGTCCGGATGGTGAAGCCGGCACTGATGATGATATCGGTAACTGGGATGAAGAAAAGCAATAATGTATATGCTTAGCCATTTGCTCAATGTTATTACTGAACAAGGCTTACTGTTATGGTAAGCCTTGGTCGTTTGCATTTGGCTTCTCGGGCAGGCAGTGCCAAAGGGTTTAGCCTCATCGAAATTTTAATGGTGCTTGTGGTAATTGGCTTTGTTACCAAAATGGTCGCTTATAGTTTCGATGGGGGGGCAGAGGAAGAACTCGAAAAACAAGCGCTCAAAATACATACCGCGATTAATATGGCATCTGAGTTCGCCATCTTGAATCAAGTTGAGCTCGGTTTTCATATTGATAAAGAAACACTTGAATTTTTGGTTTTTGATGGTGAAAAATGGATAACTTTTGACCGTGAAAAACTATTTGCACCAATTAAAGTCGATGAACGGTTTAAGCTAACACTAAATCTTGATGATTTAGCATGGGCTGAACAAAACTTACTTGAGCAGTCTAACTGGCGCGAGTTAATGAGTGGCGGTGATGAAGATAGTTTACTTGAGTTACAAAAGCTGAAAATACCGCAAGTGCTTATACTCTCTTCTGGCGAGGTGAGTGCGTTTCAATTGGTTTATGAGCTTAAAGATGAGCGTGAGCCGCAATACTTTATTGAAGGCGAATTCATGGCCCCTGTTAAGCTTCGTAGGGAGCCAGAATAATGATTAAATCAACAGGTTTCACGTTATTAGAAGTAATGGTTGCACTCGCTATTTGCGCAATGGCGGGCATTGCCGCTATGCAGGCGACTGGTGAGCACATTAATCATCTTTCGTCGATAGAAGAGCAAACATATGCATCATGGGTTGCTGAAAATGTCATGGTTGAGCAACGTGCCAAAGGTGAAAAGTGGGCAGGGAAGAACGGCACAAAAGGGACGCAGACACTCGCAGGTTTTGACTGGTATTGGCGACAAGATGTCGTGCCAACTGCTGACAAAAGTTTTGTTAAAGTGACTATTAATGTATTTGCAGATGAAAAGTTAGAATACCCAGTTTATGAGCTTTCTACTTATTTAAATAAAGGTGATAAGTAGTGAAGCAACGCGGTTTTACTTTGCTTGAAGTGATTATTGCCATGGGCATTTTAGCTTTCGTGGTGCTCTCAACACATCAAATTTTAGACTCGACGACCAAAGCCAAGGATGCCTCAGATGAAACCATTGCTGAACTTAACGGTTTACAAACATTGTTTCGGCTGATGGACCAAGATTTTAGTCAGATGACTAAGCGCCAAGTGCGCAATGAAGCCGGTGATTTTCAAGATACGTACATTTTAGCAGGGCGCTATGTATTAGACAGCCAATACGATGGCATCGGCTTTGTACGAGATGGCTGGGTTAACCCAATAAACTTACTGCCACGCTCTGAATTACAAGCTGTTGGTTATCGCGTTATTGATGATAACTTAGAACGTGTTTACCGCGTTTATGTTGATCAATTAGATAATATTGAACCACGCTCTCAAGTGATTCTAGAAGATATTGAAGAACTTAAGTTTGAGTTTTTAGATGATAAAGATGAGTGGCAAGAGCAATGGCAAATAAAAGCACTTCCTAAAGCGGTTGCCGTCACCATTAAAAAAATTGAGCAAGAGCCAATTCGTCGCGTATTTTTAGTGCCAGGTGAAGGTAAAGTTACGACCTCAACACAAGGAGCGAATAGTCAGCCATGATTAGTTTTAAACGCTCTCAAGGTGCTGCACTCGTGATTGTGTTATTTATTGTAGCGCTTGCTGCTATGTTAGCTGTCGAAATGAGTGCTAATTTAATGGTGCAGGTACAGCGCAGCAGCAATATTCAAAATCATCAGCAAGCAAAGTGGTATGCGTTTGCCGCTGAAGAATTAGCAATTAAAGCGCTAAAACAAGCTAAAGAAGATGATCCAGATAAAACACATTTAGGGCAAGCGTGGGCACAACAAGGAGGGGTTCCTTATCCAGTTGATCATGGCATGTTAACTGGGACAATCACAGATTTACAGGCGTGCCTAAATTTGAATGCATTGCATGCTGAACCTGACCTAGAAAAAGATCCTAATAACAAAACAAATCCAGCACATAAAGCGCTCTTAGCACTATTAGAGAATATAGAGGATTTACCCTCTGATGAGTCAGAAGAAGCCATGGCTGATAGCGTTTATGATTGGCTAGATGCTGATAGCATTACCTATCGCTCAGGTGCCGAAGAAGACGAATACTTATCGCGAGATTATCCTTATATGACAGCTAACAGTTATTTCGCTTCTCCATCTGAACTGCGTTTAATAAAAGGTTTTAACCCACTAGTGATGGAAAAAATACTACCATTTGTGTGTGTGATCCCAGGTAGTGAACTCATGGCTATTAATGTAAATACGCTACCGACAGAAAGTGCGATTATTTTAAGCTCACTCATTGAGGGGCTTAGTCTTTCTGGCGCAGAAACCGTTTTATCATCACGCCCTGAAAAAGGCTTTGATGATTTAGAAGCATTTTTTGAAGAGGTAAATCAACAGGGCGCACAGAATGTGAAAGCAGTTGAAGGCCTGTTCACCATCAACAGTGAATACTTTAAACTACAAACGCAGGCTGAATTTGCAGAGCTGCGTTTTTCGATGACCACCTTACTCCATGCCAATAATGGTAAAGTAACGATACTGGCGCGAAAATTTGGAGGCGTACAGTGACAGAAATATTGTTGATCCGTACGGGTCATACATTAACAGACAGCCTTAACTGGCTTATTTACTCACCAACAGAAGAAGAAATAATTGCTAGTGGCGATATTGCCAACGCGGCACATCTTGGTGAACTAACAGAAAAAGCACAATCACGTGAGGTCGCTGTTCTATTGCCAAGCGACCAAGTGCAATTAAAAACAGTAGCACTGCCAACTAAGTGGAGTCGTAAGCTAGAGCAAGCACTTCCTTACATGCTAGAAGAAGAAATAGCTTGCGATGTCGACGATTTATTTATCGCAATCGCTGAGCCAACAACTATCGAAGAAAAGCATGCAATTAATATTGCGATGACTGACCGAGAGTGGTTTGAGCAATGGTTAGCTCAATTTAGTGAGCACGCTATTGAAGTATTTAAAGTACTTCCTGACGCATTATTGTTGCCACGCGTTGAGGATCATACTCAGCTTCGCGCTGTAGAGTTAAATGGTCAGTGGTTATGTAAGCTTGGTGATTGGCATATAGCAGCTGTAGAAAAGAGTTGGTTGCACGGTTATTTAACCGCTATAGGTAATCCTAGTGTTGCTCATTTTAGCCCGGCAACTGACTTTCCAGACACGGTCACACTGACAGCCAAAACAGAGCAGTATGATTTGCCTTTAGCCTTGTTTGCAAAGCAATTACCTGAAGTAAGTTTTAACTTACGTCAAGGTATTTACCAGCTAAAGAAAAAATCTGCTATTTGGTGGGGCTATTGGAAAAAAGCGGCGATTGCTGCTGGCATCGCTTTAGTGTGTAGTGTAGGTGTTAAGTCTCTCGAACTTTATAAACTTAACAGCCAACTAGAAGCAACCAAAGCAGAAGTCGTCTCAAATTATCAACGTGCTTTTCCCAATAAAAAGGTACGTCCGCAATTAATTCGAAGCCAAATTCGTAACGAGCTGGCACTTATTGAGGGCGGAAACAGTGCAGGTTTCTTAGACTTAACTAATGATCTGGTTGCAATCTTTGCAGAAGTGAAAGATTTTACCCCAGAGACACTCCGTTATGATCATGGCCGCAATGAATTACGTATTCGTGCGCGAGGCAAAGATTTCCAATCATTTGGCAAGGTGAAAGCTATCTTAGAACAACGTGGTTTAACGGTTGATCAAGGTTCCTTGAATAATGATGGCGATTATGTCGTTGGTGAAATTAAGTTGCGAGGTGCTGCATGAAAGACCAATTAATTAATTATTGGCGTTCATTAAAAGAACAAGAGCAGCAACTTGTCATGGTTGCTGGCGTTGTGTTTGTGATTTTTGTGCTGGTAATGGGTGTGTTCAGGCCTCTCAATACAGCAATAGAAAAAGCTGAACAAGACAATATTAAGCAGCAAGAACTACTTGCTTGGGTAGATGACAGTATCGTCAAGCTTAAAGCCAGTGGTAGCGCGCGAGTCACCAATAACCGCAATTTAAGTCAAATTGTCAACAGTACTCGTAACCGTTATCAGATCACGATTAGCAAAATGCAACCAAATGATAATTCATTACGCTTAACAATTGATTCTGTTGAATTTAATAAACTTGTTGAGTGGCTTGATGAGCTGGTCAATTCGCAAGGGGTTCTCATCGAAAATTTAGATTTAAGTAAAGATGACAAGCCGGGCTTTGTGCGTGTAAGTCGTTTGGTACTAGAGAAGTAAGCGATGAAAAAAATTATTTTATTAATCACTGTGTTTGTGATGTGTTTTTTGGTGTTTACGCTTATTAAAACACCCGCCAGTGTTGCACTCGATTTAGCGGCACCTCATTTACCAAAACAATTGCAGTTGGGTAAAGCCAGTGGCTCACTGTGGGACGGCCGTGTAATGCAAGTGCGTTTTGATGGTGAACAATTAAATAATGTTCGTTGGCAATTATCGGGCTGGTCACTATTTACAGGTAAGTTAGTAGGTACTGTTCGCTTTGGAGACCCACGTGATAAGGCTGATATTTCTGGCCGCGCAGACTTTTCATATGGGCTATTTAATCAGTCAGTCACCGTTAAAAATACCACCTTACGTTTAACTGTTGAGCGTGCAATGGAGCGCCTAAAGCTGCCATTACCCATTAATGCTCAAGGACGTGTGATTGTTGACCTAGATGAATACAGTTCTGGTCAGCCTTACTGTGACAGCTTAGCAGGTGAAATTGCCAGTCCTAATATTGATGTGCAAGGGATGAATGGCTGGTTCAGTATTGGTCCGTTAAGTGGTCGCTTAAGTTGTAAATCAGGTGATATTGCAGTACTGGTTGATCCTGATAATCGTTTAGGGCTTGAAGCCGATGCAACATTAAAAGCGAATTTAGATTTTAAAGTTGCAGGTTATATTAAACCAGAGGCAAGCTTACCAAAAGAAGTGCATGATGCTGCAAAGTTTCTTGGACGTGCAGATAATGAAGGTCGATATCCGCTTAACTTTTAAACTGGACTAATAGAACAATATGCAATTACCTGAGTTTTCAAAGCAGCAAAGTGATTTACTGAGTCAATTTTTGGCACAGCAACAAAATGCTCTTTCATTAGCGCAAACCCAAGGCTATTTGTTTGCAGTAATTTGCGCACCAGAGCCGCTTGATGTTCATCAGTGGTTAGAAGAAATTGCGCCAGGCTGTGATGGGCAAATGGATGAGCAAGTATTGTTTGCTTTTATGGCCTTGTATCAAAAAATTAGTGAACAAGTATTTGAAACCGGCTTTTCATTACCTGTGAGCTTGCAATTTAGCTCACAAGGACAGGACTATTTAGATATTCAAGAATGCCAGCATTGGAGCCAAGGCTTCATAAACGGAGCACAAGGCTACCTGAATAAGCTATTGGGAGCGCCGCACTTAGCCGATGAGCTCAAAGAAGCATTAACAACCGCCTTACAGAGCTTAGGTTTTTTTATCATTGAAAGTACTGAAATCGCCGCTATTGCAACCGAAAATGGTTTATCTGAAGGACAGCTTTGCCAGCAGCAATATGAAGTAATGAATGAGTTTGCCACTGGTTTTGCTGAACTAATAGAGGTGGCTGCGGTAAATAGTCAGCTTTATAATGATGAGGGCTGGAATTAACCCAGCTCTAATAGAATATCTGTGCAACCTTTTGCACAGCGCACAACGCCTTTACCTGGTTGATCTGTTTTTAAATCTAAGGTGAGGGCACCTTTACAAGTTTCACAGTACAAGGTTTGTCCTTTGCTCAGCTTTTTTAGCATATTGCGTTGCTTTGCAAATGAGTCACTCGTTCTTTTATTAAGCGCTGAAAAATCCACTACTTGTTTAACCTTTCTTCCAATGCATTTGCGACAATACTACATACGCGGTTTAGGCGCTCGCCGTAAAAGTATAAATTAATATCTTTTTCTCGGCAGTAATGCAAATGGAATACTTGCAGCTTTTCATCGGTTGTAAATGTGTCTTCAACATACTCTAGCTCAGAGTTTGATAAATTAAGTTGGGTCTTAATATTACTTTTAGCTAGATTAGCCGCTGGGCTTCGATTTACTTTACTAGCATCAGAAAGCAAGCTTATGCCATCGCCTAATAAGCGCTCTCTAGGCTCTTTGATCAAAGGGTGGTCAATCGTGAACAATGCTAAAACAATAAGCACTAAAATAAGAAATTTTTTCATAACACAATCATCTTTGATCTAAGTAAAGGAGGTTTAGTGACAAGTTTAATAAAATGGTTGTTTTAAAAGCAAGCAGATAAGATTAAATAGTTAAAAATAATAGGTGAGATCAAAACCTGAAATTTTTTATAGATTGAGTATAATAGCAACGATAGGTTAGAAGTTTCAGAAATCTTTGAATGTAATGAGATGTATTCTGATTTGCTTAGTTGATTTTGCAAGCCTATAAATGAAAAACATATTTCCTAGTGGCGTTGAGGAATTTTGATGGATAAACAAATTAAAGTTAAAAATATCCCAACGGAAGTAAAAATCCAAAAACCGGAAAATGCTTCCCTTGATGATAGGTTTAATCCACGTAACCGAATTTATGTAAGAGCTGTAACAGGTTTACATCAATTACTAAGGCAGCGAATTGGCTTTGTAGGCATGCTTGCGTTTATGCTTCTTCCTTGGATTAATTTTCACGGCCAACAAGCTGTATTGTTTGATTTAGTAGGTCAGAAATTTAATATTTTTGGGTTGACGCTTTGGCCGCAAGATTTGACTATCCTTGCTTTCATTTTAATGCTGGCAGCGTTTGCATTATTCTTAGTGACTACTTTTTATGGACGTGTCTGGTGTGGTTATACCTGTCCACAAACTGTTTGGACTTTTATTTTTATTTGGTTTGAAGAAAAGTTTGAAGGTAGTGCCAACCAACGTAAAAAGCTTGATCAGCGTCCTATGGACTTTGATAAATTTTGGCGTAAAACTGCGAAGCACACCAGCTGGTGGTTATTTTCACTTTATACCGCCTTTACCTTTGTCGGTTACTTCACACCTATTCGCCAGCTACTACCTGATCTGTTTACGCTTGATGCAACAGCGTATTCGTATATTTGTTTAGCGGTATTTGCGGTATGTACTTATGGTAACGCGGGTTGGATGCGTGAAATTATGTGTTTACATATTTGTCCTTATTCACGCTTTCAATCAGCGATGTTCGATAAAGATACCTTCACGGTAAGTTATGATGAAGCGCGCGGTGAAAGCCGTGGCCCACGTTCACGTAAACAAGATCCAAAAGAGCTTGGCTTAGGTGATTGTATTGACTGTAACTTGTGTGTGCAGGTGTGCCCAACCGGTATCGATATTCGTAATGGTTTACAATATGAGTGCATTAACTGTGGTGCGTGTATAGATGCATGTGATGGAGTAATGGATAAAATGAATTATCCACGCGGGCTTATTTCGTACACTACAGAGCGCAATTTAGAAACGCCAGATAATAAAACTCATGCGTTGCGTCCTAAATTAATTGGTTATCTCGTTATTTTAGTAATCTTAACCGGTGCTTTGATCACTAATATTGCGATGCGAAAACCAATGGATTTTGACATTATTCGCGACCGTAATCAGTTATACCGAGTTGACTTTAACGGCTTGGTCGAAAACACCTACACACTAAAAGTGATCAATAAAGCTCAGTACGACCAGACGTTTAATATTAGTGTTGAAGGGTTAGATAACTTTGAATACATAGGTAAGCAAAGTTTTACCGTTTCATCTGGCGAATCGTATAACGTACCTTTGTCACTGGTTGTTGATCCCTATGATTTGAAGAAACCGATGACTAAGTTCGAATTTATACTTTCTGTTGATGGTCAGCCAGATGTGCAGATTTCGCAGTCGAGTAACTTCTTTAAAGGACAATAATTCAGTACACTGAGCAGATGAATAAAAAGCGGGGTTTTCCCGCTTTTTTTATATGATGAGACATTATGAGTAAATTTAGTTTTGTTGACCTGACGCCTGATTCAATTTTAGATGCAGTCGAGAGTATAGGTATTTATGCTGAATCAGGTTTATTGGCTTTAAATAGCTACGAAAATCGTGTTTATCAATTTAAAGCAGAAGATGGTCATCGTTATGTCGTTAAGTTCTACCGACCTGAGCGTTGGAGTAAAGAGCAAATTTTAGAAGAGCATGCATTTGCCTTTGAGTTGGCCGATGCAGAGGTGCCTGTTGTTGCACCTGTGCTAAAAGATGGGCAAAGCTTATTTGAACATAATGGTTATTTATTTGCTTTGTTTCCAAGTGTTGGTGGTCGAATTTTTGAAGTTGATAATTTAGATCAACTCGATGTGCTTGGCCGTTTAATCGGACGAATGCACCAAGTAGCAAAAGCCGCTCCTTTTAAACATCGTCCGGTGATCAGTTGCGAAGAATACCTACAGACAGCTAAAGTTCAGTTACAAGCAAGTAACTTGGTGCCCATGTCACTTGAAAACCCTTTTTATACTATTTTAGATTTAGTTATCAAAGAAACCACTGAGCAGTATAAAAATGTTGAAACTATCCGCCTGCACGGCGACTGTCATGCTGGAAATATATTGTGGTCGGGTGATGCATTGATGTTTGTTGATTTAGATGACAGTCGTCAAGGTCCTGCAATTCAAGACTTATGGATGATGCTCAGTGGCGATCGTAACAATCAACTGTTACAGTTAGACACCTTAGTGGCTGCTTATGAAGAATTTTGTGACTTTGATCACAGCCAATTAAAGTTAATTGAGCCACTCAGAGCGATGCGCATGGTTCATTATATGGGCTGGCTTGCAAAAAGATGGGATGATCCGGCATTTCCTCGGAACTTTTCTTGGTTTGCTGAAGACAAATACTGGGAACAGCAAATATTAGCCCTAAAAGAACAACTTGCAGCGTTACAAGAAGCGCCGTTAAAATTATTACCATAAATTTTAAATTTAATTAGAGACGAGAAAACAATGTTTAAAAAATTAAAGTTAAGTCTACTTATTTTATGTTTACCATTCGCAGCATTAGCAGCGAATTTTGAAGCGGGAAATCAATACGAAGTATTAAACGTTGAAAAAAGTAAAGCGCCGCAAGTTACAGAGTTTTTCTCATTCTATTGTCCACATTGTTTTCAATTTGAGCCAGTTGCAAAAGCGCTTGCGTCTAAATTGCCAGAAGGCACAGAGTTTGTAAAAAGCCATGTTAACTTTTTAGGTGGTGTTTCAAAGCAAACACAAAGTAACCTAAGTTATGCTTACCTAATTGCTAAACAGCATGGTAAAGGTGAACAAGTTGCTGACCAAATTTTTAATAGCATCCACAAGCAACGTGTACTGCTTCAAGACCTAAAAGATGTTAAAGCATTACTGGCCACTAACGGTATTACAAGTGACGTGTTTGATACTGATATTGCGAGTATGCCAGTGATCAGCGCAGAGAAGGCAATGCGTGACAAGCAACAGCAGTACTCAGAGATGGGCGCATTAACAGGTGTACCTACTTTTATCGTTAATGATAAATATAAAATTAATTTAAATACCATCAAGAGCCAACAGATGCTTGATGAGTTAGTCGCATTTTTATTAAAACAATAATGTTGGAGTGATGAAGTAATGATCAAGTTAGTAAAGGCTGCATTTATGGCTATGACGCTAGGTTTAGCGGCTAATGCAACGGCAGCGCAATACGAAGAAGGGAAGCATTATGAAACAATTGATGCACGCGCTTCTAAAAAGCCAGAAGTAAAAGAGTTCTTTTCATTTTATTGCCCCGCGTGTAATAACTTTGAACCGGTTGTAAAAGAACTAAAGCCGTTATTAGATAAAAAAATCACTTTTAAGAAAAGTTCAGTGAATTTTGTTGGTCCTCGTGACCCAGAAATTCAAACTATCTTAGCGCAATCTATGTCTGCTGCTGCCGTCCTTCCACAAAAAGAGGCGATTATAGCTGCTATCTTTAACCATATTCATACCAAGCGTGCACGCATTAATGAATTAGCTGATATGAAAGACATCTTCGTTTCACAAGGTGTAACAGCAGAAGACTTTGATAAGTACTACAACAGTTTTTCTGTACGCACGATGGCGTCTAAAATGGCACGTGATCAAGAGTACTATCAACAAAAAGGTGCTTTAAAAGGTGTTCCAACCTTTATCGTTAATGGTAAATATCGTTTAATTTTAGGTGCAGACTCAGGTATTAGCGATGCTAAAAGCATGGCTGGTTTAATTAATTACCTAGCAGATAAGTAAGCTTAGCTTAATTAAAATAAAAGCTCCGTTCGCGGAGCTTTTTTGTTGGTACAGCACATGCAAAAATTATTAGTTTCAAGTTGTTTATTAGGAAACCCTGTTCGTTATGATGGGCAATCGCAAAATTTACTTCATCCAGGCTTAGAAACACTCAAACAGCAGGGAAGGCTCATCGCATTCTGTCCTGAAGTAGCTGGTGGGCTGCCCACGCCAAGACCGCCTGCAGAAATAAAAGCAGGAAGAGTACTTACCAAAGATTCGCAGGATGTAACTGTACAATTTGCTTACGGCGCAGAACAAGCACTTAAGCTTTGTCAAAAGCAGGGCATTCGTTATGCGTTATTAAAAGAATCAAGTCCTTCATGCGGTCGCAATACTATTTACGATGGTAGTCATTCTGGAAAGAAAATTTCAGGGATGGGATTAACTGCAAAGCTGTTAACCGACAATAATATAGCAGTCTACAGCGAGCAGCAGTTGCCAGCGCTATTTGCTGCGCTGGCAGAGAAATGATTTTATTTGCGTTGCAAAAACACACCTGATTCGATGTGGTGGGTATAAGGGAATTGATCGAAGATCGCAAAACGTTTTACTTCATGGGTTTTACATAGGTGATCAAGGTCACGCTCAAGGGTGTCTGGATTACACGAGATATAAATAATATTGTCGTAGTTAGCAACTAAGTCACACGTTAGCGTGTCCATGCCTGCGCGTGGTGGATCTACTAAGATTGTTTGGCAGTTATAGCTTGTCAGGTCAATGCCATCTAAACGAGAGAAAGTACGCTCGCCTTTCATCGCTTGAGTAAACTCTTCACTCGACATACGAATGATATCTAAGTTCTCAACTTTATTCTGCGCGATATTGTATTGCGCTGAGTAAACCGATGATTTTGAAATCTCTGTGGCTAATACACGGTCGAATGAACCCGCAAGGGCAATTGAGAAATTACCATTCCCGCAGTATAGCTCTAGTAAGTCATTGCTAAGTGGCTGGCATAGTGCTTGTGCCCACTCTAGCATCTTGATATTCACTTTCGCATTCGGTTGCGTAAAGCTATTTTCGACTTGTTGATAAATTAATTCTTTACCGTTTACATTAAGACGCTCAATGACGTAATCGTTACCAATCACTTCTTTTTGCTTACGCGCACGGCCAATAAAATCAATTTTAAACTGTGCGCTTAATTTTGTTTTCAGCTCTTTAATTGCTTGTAACCACTGCTCATCTAATTGTTTGTGATATAACAAGCTAACGAGGATTTCACCACTTAGGCTAGAAAGGTAATCAATTTGAAATAACTTACGGCGCAGAATTTCGCTGCCCTTTAAGTTTTCGATCATGGCTTGCATCACTTCACCGACTAAAGGTGCTGCAGGGTCAAACTCATCAACACGAATTTTCTCTTTGGTTTGCTGATCAAACATGATGTGAAATAAGTCTTCACCCTCATGCCATACACGAAACTCTGCACGTTGGCGGTAATGAATAGGATCAGAGCCAAACACCTCTAATTTTTCAACTCCAAAACGTCGAAACTGGTTAGTGATGCGCTGCTCTTTCTCACTCAATTGTGCATCGTATTGAGTTGTATCAATTTTTATAACCGCCATGGCTGATTACCTTTTATCTCTTAGCTTTATAACGGCGCTATTGTAGGGAGCGCTGAGGATTTGTCTAGTTTTGTTATTTATTTTGGTGTCGTTTTTTTATACAAAAAACTTAAGTTATGTGGTTTTTGGCCGATAATGAGATAACCATAACATGGAGTCGGATCATGAAAATTGGCAATCTAGGCTATATACCTAATACAAATGTGAATAAATACAATGGCAAACAGGCACTGCAGCAGCCTGCCATTCAAAATCGTCAAGACAGTTATCAGCAACGCGGGCGAGAGCTGGCAGCAAAAGTTCTTGATGATAAACTAGCTGCAGCTCTTGGCTTACCTAAAGCTGAAGAGAAAAAAGATAAACCGCTATTTGATTTTGAAGAGATCGTTAAAAACGTACTCGACTTTGTTGGCGGCGCACTTCGCAAAGCAAAAGCCGATGGTGCTGATGATGAAAAACTCAAAGGCATGCTAGGTGATGCACGCAAAGGTGTGCAAATGGGTATCGACGATGCGTATGATGAGCTCAAAGAGTCAGGCATTCTTAATGATGATATAAAAGAAGGCATCGAAAAATCTAAAGAAGGCATCTATAAAGGTATAGATGAGCTAGAAGATGATTTATTCAACCCTAAACCTAACGCAGTTTCAGTAAGCCAAGCCCAATACCTTAGTTTAAGTAATAACGCAGAATACACTTTTACAACGGCTGAAGGTGATGAAGTAAGTATTAGCTTTGCAGATGCCTATGAAAGTAAATCGGCAAGTAGCTATAGTAAAAATGGCGATAACGAAGCGTTTGTTAGTGAATCTTCGCAATCACGCGACTTGTCATTTTCGATGACAGTCAATGGTGATTTAAATGAGCAAGAGCAACAAGCTATCAATGAATTGATGGAAGACTTGCAAAGTGTCAGTGAGACATTCTTCTCTGGTTCATTAGAAGAAGCCTTTGAACAAGCGAAAGAGTTGAACTTAGGTAATGAACAACTCGTTGGCTTTACGATGGATCTGAAACAAACCAAAACAGTGGCTGCGATAAAAGGCTATGAAGAATATAAACCAGCTCCTGAAAAAGAAGTCGCCGAGAAAATAGCGCCGTTTAATGACGACCTAAAACAGGCATTTAATAAAGCCGGCGACATAGGTTTGCAAAATGAACTAGCTGGTATCTTACAATGGTTGAATCAAGACAAAGAGGAAGTCAGTAAGTTAGTTGATTATACCAAATCAATGTTCGAGCAAATGAACAAGTTGCGTTCAGCTTCTGAGCAAGACTCATAACCGCAACTTTCTTTTTCTAAAACTGCATGGCAAACTGCTGGCCTTTGATGATCCGAGGTAAGCAGTTTGTCAGTCCATATTATGGTGTTTGATTCAGGTATAGGTGGAACCACTGTACTTGAACAGATCCAAGCATTGATCCCAAATGCTGATTATAGCTATTTCATGGATAATGCATTATTACCTTATGGTTCTCAAAGCCAACAAACCATTATTGACCGCTTACTTGCTTTACTTTGCTTTATAGAAAGTAGAGCGCTGCAGGTAGATATACTAGTAATAGCCTGTAACACCGCTTCAACATCAGCCTTAGAGGCAATTCGACCTTATACCAATATAGAAGTTGTTGGTGTAGTGCCAGCGATCAAGCCTGCGTGCGCTATAAGTAAAAGTAAACATATCGGGTTATTGGCAACACCATCAACAACCAAGAGCCGCTATACTGCAAACTTAATTAGTACTCATAGCCAAGGCACTCGAGTCAGCTTATATGGTTCAACGACGCTGGTGGAAATTGCAGAAGCACTATTTCATACGCAGATACTTAATGAAGCAAAGCTTGCAAAAGTATTGAGTGATTTAGCGATAGCAGAAGAGATAGATGTGTTGGTACTTGGCTGTACGCACTTTCCATTACTTGCCAGCGCGATTAGTAATTACTACAAACAACGGATTATACTTATTGATTCAGGCAAAGCGATTGCTAAGCGGGTTGAGAGTTTAATCTCTTTACGTGGCCTTACCTTTACAACAGGTAAAAAAAAGCCGCTGCACTATTATGCAACGGCTCCTATTTGTCATTCGCAATTAAGTGTAGAACTCATTACGCTGACTGATCAGATCCCTCGCGGAAACCATTAGCCTCGTTCTCTTGTTTTTGTTTTGCTTCACGTACTTTTAAAGTACGTTGCTGGAACTCACTATCATTTAATTGATTAATTGCATTATCTGCATCCACTTCAGCCATTTCAACAAAACCAAAGCCACGGCGTTTACCTGTATTTTTATCTTTTAATAAACGTACGTTGAACACTTTGCCTTGTTCTTCAAATAAAGCACGAACAACACCTTCATTTGCACGATAAGGTAGGTTGCCAACATAAAGTGTTTTTGTTTTTACTTCGGCCTCCTCACTTGACGTTGATGAAAGAGCTGCGATAACTAAAGCACCAATTAATAAGCCTGCACCAAATAGCAATGCTGGGTCTAACGCTAAGCTCGCAAATACAAACTTAACAACAACAAACCCTAATACAGCAAGAATAACGGAGAAAAGAAAAGATTTTTGATCGGGTAATTTCATTTTGATCTACCAATAAACAAGAAATAAACATTAATTTAACATTGTGAACTTGCTATCTTAACGAGTTAAATGAACATAGCAATGAAATTTGCATTAAATTATGAATATTGGCTTAAAAAACAGCCATAATCGCAACCTGTTTTGCTATTTTCGGTAAATTTAGTTCGCTTTTTGAGCGAACAGTAAAAAGATCAAAAAAAAGTGTTGATCTGTTTTTAGATCTCCCTATAATGCGACCCCACTGACACGGCGGACAGCAACGAAAGGCGCTGAACAACGTAGCAGAGAGTTAAGTGAAACTTCGGTTTCAAATT
>NZ_CAMZMY010000038.1:0-20385 GCF_947311895.1 Pseudoalteromonas sp. PAR1
AAATCAATCGCAATAACGTTAAGATTCACCATGTATGGATTCCTTTTGTAAAAGTTTTGTCGCTTATTACGTTACCCCCCTGTGGGAGGGGAGTCCATACATCTCTGTGGTTCGAAAAAAGATCTAGCAAATAGTTAGTCTCGATAAATAGGTTACTGGCTGTGTCTGAGAAGAAGGCTAGATAAAGTTATTTGGGTTCCCTCGTTGTCTTCTCATTCACTTCTCTTAGTGAATAAAGATATTTGAACCACAGAGTTCACCGAGGCGCTGCGCGCTACACAGAGAAGGTAATTTCACAAAGAGTATAAGAGGCGCTGCGCTTTAGAGGAAAATAACTAATTGGCTTAACTAGTATCTCGTTGTTTTCTTGTTCACTTCTCTTTGTGAATATGGATATTTGAACCACAGAGGGCACCGAGGCGCTGCGCGCTACACAGAGTAAAACTGAATGCACAAAGAGGATAAGAGGCGCTTCGCTTTAGAGAACTCCTTGTATTCCTCTGTGCTCTCTATGTCCTCTGTGGTTCGAAAAAAGATCTAGCAAACAGTTAGTCTCTACATTTAAACGCACGAAACACGTTTTACTTTGATAGGAAAAAACTAGGCTACTGGGGAAGTACAGCTATTCGTAGCCTAGTTTAACAAGGTTGAAATGGTTACAGCATATGCAGGATTTGCTTGGCTTTTTCGCGGGTTAAACACGCGGCCATTGGGCGTTTTGCAAACAGCTTGGCTGAGACTGTTTGTTCTTTGCCCATATATTGGTTGCGCAGTGTTTGTACATTGACTTTGCAGGTCACCGAATGCTGGTGTTCTACATAACGAATTTCTACTCGTTCTACTTTTTGAATTAAGTTTTTATAAGGGTAGCCTTCATCGGTATCAAGCTGCGTTATTACGGGTTGGTTGGCATAACTAAAGCTTGAAGCACATAAAAGCAATAAAATAATTAAGTATTTCATGATGGTTGTCCTAGTCTTGTCGCGGTTGGCTGTATTAGTATTACTCGTGTTACCACTACTGACAAACGATTAAAAATTGCCTATGCTTAAGTTTTTATTAACCATAAGTGCGTATGCAGTTACCTCCATTAAAAAGCCTTTGGTATTTTAAACACGCGGCAGAGTTAGGTAGTTTTAAGCTTGCTGCAGAGCAATTATTTGTTAGCCAAGCAGCGGTTAGCCAACAAATTCGCTTGTTAGAACAACAGCTTGATTGTAATTTGTTTACTCGTCATACCCGTTATGTTGAGCTTACCCGCCAAGGTGAACAGCTTTTACCCCATGTACTTAAGGGGTTTAGCCATTTGCAGGCCGGTGTGCAGGCAGTTAGCCAAGATAGCCACCCAAATACGTTAAACTTAACTGTGCTACCTTCGTTCGCCAGTGGTTGGTTGCTTGGCCGAATTAGCGACTTTCAAAACAAATATCCCCATATCAAAGTGCGTATTGAACCAAGCGATCAGCTTGCTGACTTTTCAGCGGGGCAGGTCGATTTAGGTATTCGTTTCGGTCAAGGTAGTTACCCGGGTTTGCATAGTGAGCTCATCAGTGACGACAGTTTATTTTTGGCTTATAAACCAGGGGCTATAGATACTTCTAAGTCACTAAAAAATCAGGTGTTAGAGCAAAAATTAATAAAAGATATTTGTCCAGATGCAGAGCGCGGTTGGCTAAAGTTGGCTGATGAACTTGCAGTCAGCCCTGATGCTTTGCCCTCGCTTGAGATAGATAACGCGGCATTGGTGATTCAAGCTACGCTTGCAGGACAAGGAATTGCTTTGGTTAGACGGCGGTTAATTGAGTCTCAACTTTTACATGGGCAGTTAGAGATTTACCCTGATTTTGAATACCATTGCCAGTACAAGTATTACCTTGCAGCACCTTTAGAGCATTTTAAATGGCAAAAAGTCCAATTATTTAAAGACTGGCTGCAGAAGCAATTTGCATATGATGATCAACACTATAAATCGCGACAAGCCAAATTAATGGGAAATAAAAAGTAATTCTTTAGGATGATTGGCTAAGAAGTGTTGCAGTTTTAATTCAAAATGATACGCTGTACCTCTAAACTTTTACAGTGACGTAAATATATGTTTAAAAGGATTTTAATTGCAGCTTTTCTGTTTATTCCTGCATGTTTGTTAGCTCAGCCCACTGAGTCTCAGAATGAATGTAAACGTATGCAAACTGAACGCAAAGAGTTGCAATCTGCACTTCGTAAAGCCCATTTGCTTGATGAAATAAGTGTCTATAAATTACGTATTGATAATTTATCATCACGTATTTCTGAGTCATGTTTTACCAAAGAGCAAATAGCTGAAAAAACCAATGCTTTGTACCGTAAAGATTTTTCTGATTTAGAAAGCTCAGTATCTCAACCTCTCACAGCGCAAGCGTTAAGCAGCAAACAAGCGGCATGGGAGCGTTTTTATGTAATGCCCACCCGGTGTATAGAAAAAGCGTTAGAGCTTAAAAATTTAGATTGGTGTATTGAAAACAAACAAATTCAGTTTCAGCAATTTGATATGCTATGGCAGCAAAAAAATGTACAAACAACCCGCTCAGAAGCAAAACCAACAGACACATTTCATGAGTTTATTTTGCCAAGCAAAGCTGAGCGAGCAAAAATTCTTGCTCAGCAAGAGTCAAAGCGATATAGCCGTACAAGTGAAACTATATTACCAGCGAATATTATCGTGTTGTGCTGCATTGCGTTGACAGCCTTTTTCTCAATAATTTTTGTTTATCATTGGCTTATGCAATCAAGAGCGTCAATTAAATAATTCCATGTAGCAAGGAATGATGCCTAGTTATCTTGCTACATGGTAAGTTTTTAATCGTCAGTTTTAAATTTTTTTGCGCGCTCTTCTGCGTCAATTAAAGCTTGTGATTTTGGCTGTTTTGCTTTGTTTTGAATAACAGGCTTTTCGTTTGACTCTGGATCCCATGCTGGGTCTAGTGACAAATTAGCAAATGGGTTATTGGGTTTTTCATCGGTTTGCTCATCGTCTGGTAGTACATCTTCTTTTTGCTGATCTGCCGTTTCTGCATCAGCTGAATAAGCATCTTTACCTTGATGGCTTTCATCTAGTGAAATTGTGGGGGTGTCGTCTTGCTCGGTATCGTCAAAGCTTACAGGCTCATCCTGCAACTCTAACTCAAGTGCTTGCAACGCTTTTGCTAAATCATCATCGCTAATATCATCATCTGCAGATATTTCATGTGTAGGTGTTTGATCTGTTTTACTAAAATCTTCAGTGAATGAAAGATCATCATTGACTAATGATGATAAGTCGTACTCGGGTACGTCATCATGTTTAGGTTTTTCTTCGGTATTTGGTGTTTTGTATTCATCAAAACCAAATGACGATGAGCTAAAGCGTGGCTCTTCAGGCTCGCTTGCTTCAGGTTGCTCTAGTGCTGGCTCATCATCGGTTACTGGTGCTTTGTATTCGTCAAAACCAAATGACGACGAGCTAAAGTTTGGCTCTTCGGGCTCGCTTTCTTTAGGTTGCTCTAGTGCTGGCTCATCATCAGTAACTGGTGATTTGTATTCGTCAAAACCAAATGACGACGAGCTAAAGCGTGGCTCTTCAGAGTCGCTTTCTTCAGGTTGCTCTAGTGCTGGCTCATCATCGGTAACTGGTGCTTTGTATTCGTCAAAACCAAATGACGATGCGCTAAAGCTTGGCTCTTCAGGCTCGCTTTCTTCAGGTTGCTCTTGTGCTGGCTCATCATCGGTAACTGGTGTTTTGTATTCGTCAAAACCAAAAGACGACGAGCTAAAGCGTGGCTCTTCAGGCTCGCTTTCTTCCGCTTGCTCTGGCTCATTATCTATTAAAACCGTGCTCTGTTTATTTTGCGCGTAATTTAGATCAGCCCACGTATCATCAGTTGGAGCTTGCTCTTCTGTTGTTGCATTAAAGCTCGCGAAATCGTCTTCTTGTTTTTCTGGCTGCTGTTTTTCAGAGGCAGAATATGAATCATACGGCGCAGAAGTATTACTGTCATAAGCTGAAGAGCTGTTTAATTCTGGTGTTGGCTCAGGAGCTAAAAAGTCTGAGTCGTTTTGATTTTTTTGTGCTTTAGCCTCAGCTGCAGCTTTTATAGCCTGAGCATGGAGTAAATCTTGTGCTAACTCTGAATCTGAATCGTTTTGTTTATTTTGACGAATTCGAACAATAACTAATCCTGCGATAAGCAAAATGAGTAAAACGATTAAACTT
This sequence comes from Pseudoalteromonas sp. PAR1, assembly GCF_947311895.1. NCBI lineage: Bacteria > Pseudomonadati > Pseudomonadota > Gammaproteobacteria > Alteromonadales > Pseudoalteromonadaceae > Pseudoalteromonas > Pseudoalteromonas sp. PAR1. The sequence goes on from NZ_CAMZMY010000038.1 coordinate 4,229, forward strand.
GGCACTAACAGTGAACTAGATGAGCTAACTTCATTATCCTGAACCGGCGCTGGTGTTGGCTCGGGAATAGGAGTGTTATTTATTTGCGCATTATCTGTTTCTGTTGCAACAGGCTCTTGTACTGGTGTTTGTGGCTCGAATTCAGGCGAGATTTCAGTAGGTTCTTTAATAGCCTCAATTACCGGCTCAACAACAGTCTCTGCAGCACTTTGCTTAGGTTGTTCCGGCGTTGTTGCTAAATCATTGCTAGGGATACTCTCAACCTGAGGAGTTTCTGGTGCAGCAGGCTCGTCGTTCACTCTATTTGTTAGGATTGCTTGTTCAGCTATGGTGTCAGCTTGCTCGCTTTCGTTAATAGCATTTGCTTCTGGTGCTGCAGTTTCTTCAGGAGTGCCTAAAATAGCACCAGAGTGGCCGTTTGAGCGATTCACTTTATTAACCGAAACAGGGGGGGAGTCTATTGTCTGCTCAGCGATGTTTTCAAGCGCCGCTTCGTTATGCACTGGCGTTGGATTCTGGCAGTTTTTTTCAAAGCTTCTAGCAGCAGATCGATAATTTTTGTTGCTGGTGTTAAAACGAAACTCATGCATTTGCTGTTTTAACAAAATACACATTGCTTCATTGTATTGTGCTTTAGTTGCAAAGCTCATGCTTATAAGAAACAGCAAAATAGATAGTTTTTTTATTGGCATAGTTCTCTGACCAGTAAGGTTAATCTGGTTACCCAAGTAGTTAATTAATTTTAAGCTCAGACCGGCAATTTATCCACAATCGCTTAATCTATCACCATGAGTGCGCGGTATTCGTCATAGGCAAATTGGTCTGTCATACCGCTAATATAATCTTGAATTAATCGACAACGATAATAAAACTCATAGGCAGCAAAGTGATCGGGCTCTGCTTTTAACGCGTCAATCGCCTTTTGATAGCTGTTCAAATGTTTATTTGAGAGTTTTTTCACTAGTCGTGTTTCTATTAAGTAATTTTGGTCGCCTTTTAACACACGCTTAAACGCATCAGCTTCAAGAGCAAGTAATGGTTTATAGCAATCAAGCAGGCCACTAATAATGCGGTAACCTTGTAGTTCTAAACGCTCCACTTCTTTGTGGCAAAAAACATGTTTTAGTGCAACCTGTTTTAAGGTAAGTGTGACAGCATGTAAGTGACTACGATCTTCTAATAACGCTTGATTAAAGTCGCCGTGGTAAATAGCTTCGATATTATTAATAAAGCGCTCAGCTGCATAACTCACTAACGGGTGCAATAAAGTGACGCGCAAGTAGATGAAAAACTCACTATTAAAATTGTAAGGCTGTTCTTGAGCCTTGCTTAGCGCATAATCAATGGCTTTTTCGGCAAAGACACTATGCTTAGTATCGTCAATTGTGAGGTTAGTAAGTGTGCGACTGTATTGCTCTTTGAGTTTTTCACAGAGCGACTCTACGCTAATAATGCCTTTTTCTACGGCATCTTCTATGTCGGCTAGACAGTATGAGATATCGTCGGCAGCTTCCATAATATAGCTGATTGGATGGCGACAATATTGCTCTATATCAAGTTCGGTTTGTAGTGCTTCAACAAATGGTTTTTCGCTGAAGTAGTAACCGACTTTTTTCATTAAGTAGTTTTTGTCTTGTGGAATATCTGACTTGAGCATACTGGCCGGGCGTGTGTACTTTAAAATGCCCGCACTTTGGCTGTAAGTTAAATTAAGTGATAGCAATGAATGGATAATGCGGATCCCCTGCGCATTACCTTCAAAATTTTTAATATCCTCAGCGAGGTGTTTAAAAATAACACTTATACCAATCCCTTTGCAGCGCTCAGGAGTTAAAGCATCTAAATGCTTAGCAAACCATTGGTTGATTGCTGCTTCGCCAAAGTGGCCAAAGGGTGGGTTGCCTATGTCGTGCATTAAACACGCCATTTCGACGAGGCTTTCTAAAGGCCGTTCAAGCCCCACTAAACCATATTCTTTTTGCTTGGCATCGCTCAACTTATTAAAAATTGTTTGTACAATAAAGCGACCTACTTGTTGTACTTCAAGAGAGTGAGTAAGCCTTGAGCGCACGGCAGCATTGCGTTCAAGCGGAAAAACTTGGGTTTTTTGCTGTAAGCGACGAATAGCAGCGCTATTAATAATACGACCTCGATCACTTTCAAGCGCAGTATGCAAGTTATTGGTTGAACGCATTTCGCGTGCAGGGGTGATTTTTTTACTAAAATCGATCATTTATTTTTCCCACAAAGCAATATAAGCCGCGCAGTTGAGAGTTGTTAGCAAAACTTAGCCATAATTAAATTTAATCTAACAGCTTGTATCTAAAATTTAAATATCCTTTTTTTATTAATGTCTTACTTTAAATTAAGCCACTTATTCATATATTATTTGCTTTTACATACTTATCTCCTACCTTGGGATATAAAGTAAGGTCTTTTGGATGTTTGGCAACCATTTTTACGGTGGCATGCATAAAGCTAATTAGTAAAACGATATAAAAAGTTAGCAGTCATTATCACAAAATTTTCAAAACTATTTGCTAAAGTCTCTAAGCAAATTAAAAATTAAAGAAAGGGTTTTCTATGCGTATTTGGCAACTAGTTTTAGCTGGGGTATTGCTTTTTAGTTCGGGTGTAAAAGCTGACCAAGAGCAATCGGTGGTACTTATTTCGATAGATGGGTTTCGTTGGGATTACATTGAAAAACATCAGGCGAAACATTTAAAAGCAATCAGTGAGCAGGGCGTAAGAGCAACCAAAATGCGACCTGTATACCCAACCAAAACTTTTCCGAATCATATTTCGATTATTACCGGTTTGTTGCCTGTTAATCATGGCATTGTCGAGAACCGCTTTTGTGATACTGAGCGCAACGACTGCTACAAAATGGGAAAAGGTAAAGACGATAGCACTTGGGTTAACGGCATTCCGCTTTGGAATTTAGCACAAATGCAGGGCTTAAAAGCAGCCACCTATTTTTGGCCAGAGTCAGATGCGCGTTTTAACGGTATGTTACCTGATTATTTTTACCATTATTCAAAACACAGTGATTACCAAAGACGCGTTGACCAAATTATTCAATGGTTGAGCTTACCAAAAGCACAGCGACCTCGTTTGGTGATTAGTTATTTTTCGCTGGTGGATAGTATGGGACATGAGTTTGGCCCAGATGCCAAAGAAACCTATGATGCAGTACAAAAGCTCGACAGTTTAATGGCTGATTTATCGAGTCGTTTAAAAGCACTTGATGAAAACATTAACTTAGTGATTGTGTCTGATCATGGTATGGCGTCTGTTGATCCAAGCCTTAGCATCAAAATTGATAGCCTGCCACAAGACGAAAACTTTATAGTGCAAAACACAGGCCCTCGCGTCTTATATTATGCAAAACCAGATAGCAAAGCAGATATCAGCGGATTCAGCAAAAAGCTCGCTAAAGCCGCTGAAGGTCGTTACATCGTATTAAGTGAGAAGCAAAAGCACGATTATCACTATGATAAAGGCCCGCGAGTTGGCGATATTATTTTGCAAACCGAAGCGCCTCGCGTGTTTACCGACAGTAAAATGGCCGGTTATTTAGGCACTCATGGTTATGCCTATAGCGAAGATATGGCCGCCACCTTTATATCCGAAGGCCCAGCTTTTAAACAAGGCATGCGCTTAGACGAAGTAAGTAATTTAGATGTGTACCCGCTCATTGCCAAAATACTCGGTCTTGAGATCTTAAGCCCAATCGATAGCAATGGCGCAAGTTTATGGCCGGCTAGGAAGCAGTAAGCTTTGAGTTAGCTAGGGGAAAGTTGCTAGGGAAAGAGTAAAGTTAGCGAGGGGAAAGGAGCTAGGCTCTAGGACGCGATGTAAAATCGCTGCTACGAGTTTGATTTCACTTGTAGGAGGTACTTTAGTGCCGAATCAAACATAAATGAGAGCGGCCAATCAGACGCGCGAAACAAGTTTCACGCCTACGTGTAGCTGTGGGTACTTAGGGTAGGTTGGGTCGAACGGAGCGATACCCAACGAAAAGGAGCGATCAGATGCGATGCAAAATCGCCGCTACAGACTCGCATCTCGAATCTCGTAACTTTACCCTTGTATCTCGCTCGCTGCCACTTTCCCTTTGTAACTCTTACAACTTCGTTACCCAGCCGTATTCTCCGTGGCTTACAAATTTATAGCTGTCAGTGTGAGTGTTAAGCTGCCCTTGCAGAGTATTTTTTGTTACGGTCATCACTGCTTGATGGCTTGTCTTGTCATCATCAGTGACTTTACCAAATACGCTCCGATCACCATTGCTCGCTTCAATAATATTGCTTATTTCTAGCGTGTAAGTGCGGCTTTCATCAACAGCTAAAATCAAGTTATCACCCGCTTGAAGTGTTTTTAGGGTATCTAAATCGAATTCACTAAACGCTGTGTCACTTAACTTCTCGGGCAAACGACCTTGTTTGTAGAGAAATTCATGGGCTTTGTTTGAAAGCTGATTTAGCGGTGCTGTTAAATTAACAGTAGGTTGCTGAGGTAGCACCTGTTGCTTTGAATTGTAAGTTGCAACATTCGGTTGTGTGTCTGGTTTTGATGTAAAACCATCACTTTGAATATGCCATTCATTCAATGCAAATGCAGTGAGTGGCAAAATGAAGATTAATGCAAGCGTCCTGTTCACATGTTTCTCTTACGGGTTTTAATGTTAACTTAATGTTGATTTTTACCTTAAGTTAACATCTTGGTCAATAGATAATCAGTAAGTTGCGGTAATAATTGTCGTGACGATAAAATTAATTAATTTTACTTAGTTTTCAATGCTCAGCATAATCCGCGTTTTTTTGTCACATAAACCCAAGATTAGAGGTAACGAGTATGCGCGGGTGGATTATTTATAAAGATAGCCAAGGTTTGCTAAAGCAAGAGACCTACGAGGTAGAGCGCTTGCTTGCTGCTGCAAAAGAAGAAGGTATCGACTTACATGTTTACTCGCCTGATCAGTTTGATTTAACAATTACTCGCGAAGATGGCAAAAGCATCTTAATCGATGGGCAATCAGTTGCGTTACCAGACTTCGTTATTCCACGAATGGGTGCAAGCACAACCTATTTTGCGTTGGCAATTATTCGTCACTTGGAACGTTTAGGTGTGTATTGTGTAAATAGCTCGCAATCAATTGAAACGGTAAAAGACAAATTATTTGCACAGCAAATTTTAGCAGAATGTAATTTGCCAACCCCGAATACCATGTTGGTTAAGTTTCCGGTGAACATTGATTTAGTGGAAAAACAGATTGGTTTTCCTGTCGTGATAAAGACGTTATCGGGCTCGCAGGGTAGTGGCGTATTTTTATCAAAATCAAAAGATGAGTTTGATGACTTAATGCAACTTATTGAAGCGGCAAATCCACAGGCAAATATCATTTTACAGCAGTTTGTTAAGTCGAGTCATGGTCGAGATTTGCGAGTGCTTACTATCGGTGGGCGTGCTGTTGCATGTATGGAGCGTAACTCACAGGGTAAAAACTTTAAAGCTAATGTAAGTGCTGGAGGAACAGGTAAGTCATTTCCTATCACGCCAGAAATCGAATGGCTTGCAACTCAAACTGCGAACGTACTCAACCTTGATGTAGCGGGCATTGACTTATTATTTGACGAGCAGCACTTTAAAATTTGTGAAGCAAACTCAAGCCCAGGTTTTGAAGGCTTAGAAGGGGCGTTAGGGATTGATGTAGCCAAAGAGATTTTGCACTTTATTCGCATTCGTCTGGGGATTTTTGATAAGCCCGAAGTACTCGAAGAGCCTTGTTTAGAGGCTGTTTAATATTTTTCAAGGCGTGTATATAACACGCCTTTTTTGTGTCATCTGTATAGTAAATAAACTTACAAATACTACAAAAGTGTACAGTGCTAATTAGCAAATCATAGGATAAGGTAGATTTTTTTATTGGCAAGGAGTGTGTGTACATGAGTCAGCTCATCAGTCGAGCAACTGCGGGTTTAGTGGCTGTTATTATCGGCTTTACCAGCTCAATCGCGCTTATTTATCAGGTTGTGATGGTGTTAGGCGGCACCCCCGATTTAGTTGCCAGCTGGGTGTTAATGCTCGGTCTTGCTATGGGTGTGAGCTCAATTGCTTTGTCTTATTACTACAAAGTGCCCATTCTTATCGCGTGGTCAACAACCGGAGCGGCATTACTTATTTCAAGTGCTCAAGGGTATAGCTTAAACCAAGCTGTTGGCGCGTTTATGTTCTCTGCGGCGCTGGTGTTTTTGTCTGGAATTACCGGCGTGTTCGAAAAAATGATGAACAAAATTCCAAGCCAACTGGCTTGTGCCATGCTTGCAGGTGTACTGGTGAATTTTGGCATTGATGTATTTAATTTTATGAACGAACTGCCATTAGTAATTGGCTTAATGGTCGCGGTGTATTTATGTGGAAAACGTTACTTTGCGCGCTTTGCTATGCTCGCAGTGGTTGTGGCTGGCTTTTTAATGGCAGGCATAACAGGGCAAATCGATACCTCTAGCTGGCAGTGGAAAATGAGCGAGTTTGCTTACATAGCGCCAGTGTTCGACATTAATGCCATGATCAGTGTTGGTTTACCGCTGTTTATAGTAACGATGACATCGCAAAACTTACCTGGCATCGCCGTGTTAAAAGCGCATAAATATAAAGCCCCTGTGTCGGCGGCGTTAAATGTAACGGGACTTTTAAATGTGTTTATTGCGCCTTTTGGTGGTTATGCAATTAATCTTGCTGCTATCACTGCGGCAATTTGTATGAGCCCTGAGGCTGATAAAGACCCAAGCAAGCGTTATTGGGCAAGCATTGCGGGTGGTGTGTTTTACATTATTATGGCGCTCCTTGCCGCAACGCTAGTTGGTTTGGTAGCAAGTTTGCCACAAGCACTTATTTTAGCGTTGGCAGGTATTGCGTTATTCGCCACCATTGCTAGTAGCTTACAGCAAGCTTTAACTGAGGCGTATTATACCGAAGCCGCAATCGTGACCTTTTTAGTAACAGCTTCTAACCTAACCTTATTCTCGGTCGGTTCTGCGTTTTGGGGGATTGTTGCTGGCACGGTGACCTTGGTTATGACACGTAAAGATTGAGGGATTTGAAACGATGCAAGTTATACGAAGCCACGAATTTACAGCTGAACGAGCTTGGGGAGCATTAGATATTGCCAATATGAATGGTATTACAACTCGTTTGCACTGGACGAATGAACCTTACAAATGGCACATCAATAATGGCGAAGAAGTTTTTGTGGTGTTAAGTGGTCAGGTTGAAATGCTTTATAAACAGCATGGTGAAGTATGTGCTGAGCTTCTTAATCCAGGGGATATCTTTTTTGCCAGTGTTGGCACGGAGCATGTTGCGCATCCCAAGGGAGAAGCGCGAATTTTGGTTATCGAATCGCAAGGCAGTGTATAACAAAAAAAGCCCCAGCTTTACTGGGGCCTTTTGTTATTTAAGTAATGGTTTTATCACTTCAAATATCGCATTGATGTGATCACTGCGGGTATTGAGTGCTGGTATGTATCGGTACTTTTCACCACCTGCATGTTCAAAAATTTCACGATTCTCGCCTTCAATTTCTTCTAAGGTTTCTAGGCAATCGGCACTAAATGCAGGGCTGATAATCGCTATATCCTTAATACCTTGCTCTGGATAGCTTTCAAGTGTGGCATCGGTGTAAGGTTTTAACCACTCAGCTTTACCAAAGCGGCTTTGGAAAGTTGTTACAGCAAAATCTTTCTCAAAACCCAGCTTTTCAGCAACTAAACGGGTAGTTTGCATACAAAAGCAGTAGTAAGGGTCGCCATTTTCTAAAAATTGTTTAGGTGTACCGTGGTACGAAAACACTAGCTTTTGTGGTGTGCCATGGGCATTTAAGTCTTCACTAATGCTAGCGGCGAGGGCATCAATATAAGTTGGGTTGTTGTGATAACCATTAATAAAATGAAGCTCTGGCACCCAGCGCCATTTACGAAGCACATTTGATACTGCATCAAACGTTGAACCTATGGTGGTGCTTGAATATTGCGGATACATCGGCAGCACGATAACGCGAGTGATACCTTTTTCACGCAGCTCTTCAAGGCCTGCTTCAATCGATGGGTTACCGTAGCGCATTGCCATAACCACTTCAGTGTCGTGGTGCCCTTTATCTTTTAATAGTGCTGCAAGGCGTTTACTTTGTTCTCGCGTAATGTGTGTTAGTGGTGAGCCGTTTTCAGTCCAGATGCTTTTGTAAAGTGCTGCTGAACGTTTCGGGCGCAGCGTTAAAACAAAGCAATACAGGATAATCATCCAAATAAAGCGAGGGATCTCGACGATACGAGGATCAGATAAAAACTCGCGTAAGTAAGTTCTAAGTGCCGCTGTTGTTGGCGCATCTGGGCTCCCTAAGTTGGTCAATAAAATACCCGTTTTTTTATTGAATCGGCCGTCATGCGGGTTATCGGTTATAGCGGAAAATCGCGACACTGAGCGCTCCTTTATGAAGTAAACGTTATATAAATCGTATTGTAACGAACTAACCTGACTATGTGATCACTTTATTCGCTAATTTTTGATCATGATCCTGAAAGGACTTGGTTTTTTAGCTTCAAGCTGTTGTAACTTGCTAATTGATTTAGGGCCAAATACATGCCCTTTTGGTAGTAAAAGAATTCCATCGTAGTTTCTTAGTGCATGACCTAAAACCATGCCATTTTTTAGTTGTTGAGCAGAGATAATTTTCATAGTGCCAACTTGCTGATCACTGGCACAGGTTATTTTTAAACTGCCGAGGGTTTCTAAAATCTTCGGGTGGTAGTAGGTGCCACTGTATAATTGCAATTGGTCAAGCGCACTTTCAAACTTGCTGTTGTCTTGCACATTTATATGGGCGATTGTTTGCCAAAAGTCTCTAGCCACCGCTAAAATCATTGCGGTAATCGGTATTTCTTTACCTTTTAAGCCTTTGGGTATGCCAGAGCCATTATAGTGTTCAAATTGATAATAAATAGCCTCAGAGACATCATGTAAATGTGGTGCAGGCATAAGCATTAACTGGGCTGTACTTGGGTGAGTATAAAATAACTTTTTTTGGTTTTCTGTAAGCTCTCTGGTTGGCTTTTTATAAAGCTCTGGCTCCATTGCTAGCAGCCCTATTTGCGCAAGGTATCCAGCCATTTCAGCCATTTCGATGTGTTGCTTATCTAAACCAAGTTGCTCTGCAATTTGCTTGCTGGTAGTGGCAATGTTTTGTGCTTGCATACCGTCTAGATAAGGGTTTGCATTAATGAAGTTGTATAAAATCTCAAAGGTTGTGCGGTGCTCGTGTTTTTCACGCTCGTTGACTTCTTCGAGCTGTTTGAGCACTTTACGAATTTGTAGAGTTCGCTTTTCGACCATTTGCTCAAGGTTATTGTTGAGCTCTTTTAGTTGCGCATTTTGTGCTTTTATTTGCTGTTCGAGGCGTTTGTTTTCTCGTTTAAGAGAAGTTTTTTCAATGCCATCACTAATATTTCGAAGCAGTAATTCATTTTGCCAAGGTTTTTGAATATAAGCATGGATCTTACCTTTATTGACTGCGGCAATGGTGTTGTCGATGTCTGAGTAACCGGTCAATAAAATACGTTGTGGATCTGGTGCAATGCTAAGTGCTTGAGCAAAAAACTCCGCGCCATCCATCTGTGGCATGCGCATGTCACAAATAATCACATCAAAATTATAGGCTGCTAATAGCGTAAGACCCTCTGTCGGATCTGCTGTCGCTTTTGCTGAGATATTATGTGCAGATAACAACCTTAATAAAGTGCGTAAAACAATTTCGTCATCATCAATGCATAATACTTGAATATGCTCTTTGCTTACTTTTTCTGCCATAGCGATTTACTGTGAACCATCGTTAATCAATAACATAGCCTTAAATCTAGGCTTGTGCTAGGTTTTAAGTGATACAGGCTAAAGTTTGAGAGAAAAATGAATGACTTTAAGCAAGCTTATTTACTAGAAAAAGCAGCTAGGGAAGAGGCAGAGCAACTGTTAGCAGACAAGAGCCGTATTCTTGTTGCATTAAACAGTGAGCTTGAACAAAAAATTGCAGACTTAGAGCGTCATCAAGCAATGTTTATTCAAGCAGAAAAAATGGCGACTTTGGGCACACTATGCGCTGGGGTTGCCCATGAAATTAACAACCCCCTTGCTTATAGCATTAGTAATGTCGATACCCTTAAGGAGTATTGCAATTATTTCAGTGCATTATTAGCTAAATGTGATGAATTTGCCTGTAGTGAAATGGATAAAGCGGCGTTTTGTCAGCAATTAACCGATTTAAATAAAGTACACTCTGTTCGTTATTTAGCAGATGATTTGCCTGACTTAATAAATGACACAGCGCAAGGTTTACAAAGGATCAGCAAGATAGTTGCAAATTTGCTCGATTTCTCTCGACCAAAGGGCCATAACAAACAGTTTGCTGATATGACTGATGCGGTAAAAAGTGCAGTTAAGTTATTAGCGAATCAACTTAAAGGATGCGATTTACAAACTGACTACCATACGATTTCTGAGAGCTGGTGTAATTTAGCTGCTATCAGTCAAGTGATTGTGAATGTATTAATAAATGCAAAGCAAGCATGTGATGCGAGTAGCTCAAAAGCGCAGATCACTGTGTCGGTCTATGAACTTCAACATCATATTTATATTGATGTTGAAGACAATGGCGTGGGGATGTCAGCAGAAACTATCGCTAAAATATATGATCCTTTCTACACGACCAAACCGGTAGGAGAAGGTACTGGAATGGGAATGACCATGGTTTATGCGATTGTGCATGATCATCAAGGCACTATTGAAATACAAAGCACAGAGGGAACGGGCACGCGCATTAGTTGTGTATTTCCAGTGCAAAGTCACGTTAGAGATGTGGTTAACTAATTGACACAATTTAAGTTGTTGCAAAACGCTGTAGATTCGATAGTGTAAGACTAAGTACTGACCAACATTAGATATAAAGGCACGCTATGTTTAACACAGAAAGCTCGGAAGTAATGAAAAACTATCTCGCAAGTCAAAGTGAGACGAATCAAGTTAGTTTAGATCAGGTCATTGGATTTATGGCTGGACTGCTTGCCTGCTCTGAGTTTTTTGGTGAGTCAGAGCTTGCAAATTATATCGCTGATAACGATGAATCAATATTCAATACATTAATGACCGATTCAGAGCCGCGCGATGCAATGATTGAGTTACTTGATAATGTGACAGAAGCTCAAGTTGAGCAAAAGAAAATACTTGCTCATTTATATTCCAATGATGCTGATGCAAATGAACCTAGCCAAGCATTACAAGACTTTTGCAGCGGTTACATTGCTGCATACATAGTTAATCAAGATATTTGGCACAGTGACTTACAGTTTTTACTGCAAGCTGATGAGCAAAAAGAAGCCAGTGAAGAAGGGCAGCTTTTCATTGATAACTTTGAAGCTACACTCGATTTATTAACTACTTTTGCAATGTGGGATCAAGCACTTGCTAATCACCCAGAGCCAGAAAAATTGGGTGAAGGGTTTGCGACTTTTTTTGCTGCATTAGACGAGAGTTTAGCCGAAATAGCCACCATGGCCTTAATGCTCGAAGATGAAAAGCTGGCGATGTTAGAGCAAGATCAATAAATAGATTGAGTTGGTAGAGATAAGTAAATGGTTGCATTAATTTGCTTATTTCTACTATTAATTGAATAATTCCTCCCTTATAAAATCTATTAATCATACAAATAGAAAAAATTATACCTAAGTCGTAACAAATTTTTCTTTCATTTCATTTTTTTGTTGATAGGATGTTTCCCAAGGGGTAACTCGCAGGCTTGAGTTAGCTTTCAATTTTTGATTTTTAAAATCAACATTACGTGCTTAGTGCTTTTCCTTAACTTCTCCAAAGGGGCGTCTTTTTGATTTAAGGAAAGCCAGAATATCAACAGGATACACATGACAACACATTCTTTAAGTATGCTGGCCGTAGCGGTCAGTGTGGCTGTTTCTGCGACTTCAGTGCAGGCAGCTGAGCAAGCATCTGGCGTAAAAGCAGATAAAAATATCGAACAAATCTCTGTATTAGGCTCACGAGTTGCCAATCGTACGGCTACCGAATCAACATCACCGGTTGATTTGATTGATGCTGACGATTTAAACAAAGGTGGTTTCACTGAACTTGGCCAAAGCCTGCAAGCGACGGCTCCTTCTTTTAACTTTTCTCGTACGCAAGTGTCAGATGGCTCTGACTTATTTAGACCTGCAACTCTTCGAGGCTTACAGCCAGACCAAACGTTAGTCCTAATCAATGGTAAGCGCCGTCATAATCAATCTATTTTTGGTTTAAATGGTACTGTCGGTGCCGGTGCTGCGGGTACTGATATGAACGCGATTCCGCTTACCGCTTTAAAAGGCGTTGAAGTACTTCGTGATGGTGCTGCGGCGCAGTATGGCTCTGATGCGATAGCCGGTGTTATCAACTTATCGCTAAACGATTCAACAGGTGTTACAACGGGTTATGTGCAAGCAGGTAGCACAGGTGAAGGCGATGGTGACACCCTATCAATGGGTTTAAACCGTGGTTTTGATTTAGGCGATGAAGGCGGCTTCATTAACTTTTCTTTAGAATACCGCGATGCTGATGGCACCAACCGCGCACAGCGTGATATCGGTGGCTCAGTTGATGTACCAGCCGGCACGCTGTCTGACGAAGTTCGTTGGGGGCAAGGTAACGCAGATAGCGAATTTACGTCTGTGTTTTATAACATGGCGTTACCACTTGGCGAGAGCGAACTTTACTCATTTGGTGGATACTCAAACCGAACGGCATTAGGCAATGGTTTTTACCGTAACTTTGACCAAGCAGCGAAGAACGTTGTGCAAGTATATGGCGATGGCTTTTTACCTCGCATCGACAACGAAGCCGAAGATATTTCGTTTTCACTTGGGCTGCGCGGTGAGCTAAACCCAGATTGGAGCTATGATGCTTCGGCCGTATATGGTGAAAATAGCTATGATTTCACCTCAAAAAATACTCTAAATGCCTCGTATGCTGCTGAATATGTGGCGAATAACCCAGGTGCAAGTGATGCTGATATTGCGGCAAATGCAGGCCCTTCAGGTGGTTACTCAGGTGGTTTTAGATTTGATCAAACAACAGTAAATGCTGATTTAAATGGTATTGTTGATATTGGTCGCAGTGAACCTGTTTATGTGTCGGTGGGTGCTGAATATCGTAAAGAAAATTACGAAATCGTGCCGGGCGAAGAAGCGTCTTATGCGTGTGGCTTAGCAAATTCAGATACCTCATACCCTGCGGTTAACGACAGCAGCGTATTTGCTGAGTGTGGCTTCCAAGCTTATAACGGTTTACGTCCTGAAGCGTCAAACAAAGAGAGCCGTCACAGCTATGCATTTTATGTTAATGCCGAAACACTGATCACGGACGCATGGCAGGTAAGTACAGCGCTTCGTTATGAAGACTTCTCTGATGCCGGTGATGACATCATTGGTAAGCTAGCAACGCGCTATGAAATTACCGATGACTTTGCCGTGCGTGGTGCGATTTCTTCTGGCTTTAGAGCACCATCACTGCAACAAAGTGCCTATACAGCTTACACCACCAACTTAGGTGCTGGTGGCGTGTTATTGCAATCATTCACTGCAACAGCGGGATCTGATTTCCCGTCAGCCCTTGGTGTTGATAGTCTTGGACTTGAGAGCTCAGAAAACTTAAGTGCGGGCTTTGTTTATAATGTAACAAGCGATTTATCACTGACCGTTGATTTTTACCATGTTGCAATTAAAGACAGAATTACCCTTGGCAGCTTAATGTCGGCGGACGATGTTTCGTTTAGCGCCGAAGCGGTGGCGGCACTTAATGCAACAGGTGCACAGCAAGCTAACTACTTCTCAAACTCGGTTGATTCAACCACCAAAGGGGTTGATATTATTGCTTCGTACCGCACCGATTTGTACGACGGTAATTTCTCAGCAACCTTTGCAGGTAACATTAACGAAACCGAAATTGATGATGTGAATGCGCCAGAAGGTGTTCCTGAGTCAATCGCTCTTGATGATTTACAACGTAGTTTCTTAACGGATGGTCAACCAGGTGAGCGTGCAACACTAACATTTGAATACGATCGTGGCGATTTCAACAGCATGCTACGTTTTAACTACTACGGCGAAACTGACGTTAAATACTTTGGTAATGACCACATAGGTTTACCTGATGAGTTATCGCCTACTGGTGAGTTTAAAGACACAAGCACGGTTGAGTCAGCAGTATTAGTTGATGTAAATGTTGGTTATCAGCTAACTGACGAGCTGATGCTATCGGCAGGTATTGATAATATCTTTGATGTAACACCAGACGAGTTAGGCGAAGATGAAGCGCTTGATTTTATTACTAATAAAGCATTTAAGTACCCTGTACGTGCATTGCCTTATGGTTTTGATGGTATGACTTACTACGCAAAACTAAGCTTTAGTTTTTAATTCCTAAGTTGAAATGAAGCTTAAATAGCGCCTAACGGCGCTATTTTTTTGTTTAATTGTAGTATGCGACATTTGTCACTATAATAAATGACAAGTGTCGAATTCGACGAGGTGTAAAATGAATGCTGTAGAAACTGATTATTTAGGTGTGGTTACTGATGGTAGGGTAACAATTCATTCTAATACAATTGATGAGATTAATGTTGCAACACAAGGTGTAACTGTCAGTGCGATTAAATCACTCGCTAAAGAGCTGAATTGGGATGCCAACATTTTAGCAACCTCCATTGGTACAACGACCCGTACACTTGAGCGCTACAGTAAAGACCGAAAACGTTTAAGTGCTAAGCTGAGTGAAAATGCTTTAGAGATTGCACGTATTTCATCGCAAGGCATTGCCTACTTTGGTGACGTTAAACGTTGGAATGAGTGGCTTAATACACCCAACATTCAATTTGCGAATCAAGAGCCAAAGTCAGTGATCCATACTATCCGTGGCCGTGAACTGATAAAGCGAGTGATAATGGGGCTTGAGTACGGGTTCACAGCTTAATGATTTGCTACCGAATAGCACCGAAAGTTCATAATGACATGGCTAATGCGTTATCTGGGCTTGGTGGTTTATATGCACAGGGGCGGTGGCATTTTGTTGGTAAACCCATTGTGTATACGGCGAGTTCGCGCTCTTTAGCAATGCTTGAGCGATTAGTGAATGACACAACCGACATATTAAGTAAAAACTTGAGTATCACCACTATACAGATACCTGATGATCTAAAGGTTATTAGGTTAGTAGCGAGCGAACTGCCAAAAGCATGGGATGATCACCCCTATATTACAGACACTCAGGCATTAGGTTCTGATTGGCTAGCAACGATGGAAGCAGCCGTGTTGCAAGTTCCTTCTAGTTTATGCCCCGACGAATACAATTTTTTAATCAACCCATTGCACACAGATATAAGCAAAATAAAATGCATTGATAGCAAAGACTTTTTCTATCCAAATCGGTTGGCTGTAAAGCTTTAAGTTAGTTGGCGAGGGTAAAGGGTAAAGTTTGCGAGATGCGAGTTTGTAGCAGCGATTTTATATCGCGTTTTATTCTATTCAATGCAGTCTCTTTGAGAGTATTTGTTTGCTCTGTGTAGCGCGAAGCGCCTCTGTGTTCTCTGCGGTTCAAATTATTTTCACAAAGAGAAGTTAATGAGAAGACAACGAGGAAACCCAAATTAACTTCTCCAACCTTCTTCTCAGACGCAGCCAGTAACCTATTTATCGAGACTAACTGTTTGCTAGATCTTTTTTCGAACCACAGAGGACATAGAGAGCACAGAGAAAGACAAGGAGTTCTCTAAAGCGCAGCGCCTCTTATCCTCTTTGTGAAATTACCTTCTCTGTGCAGCGCGCAGCTCCTCGGTGCCCTCTGTGGTTCAAATATCTATATTCACATAGAGAACTGAATGAGAAAACAACGAGATAATAGTTAAGCCAATTAGTTATTTTCCTCTAAAGCGCAGCGCCTCTTATCCTCTTTGTGCATTAAGTTTCTCTGTGTAGCGCGAAGCGCCTCTGTGTTCTTATATGGACTCCCCGTTTTTTGTCAACGGAGTATTTATTAAATAAAGATTAGATGCTGGCTTATATACGGACTCT
>NZ_CAMZMY010000039.1:0-20100 GCF_947311895.1 Pseudoalteromonas sp. PAR1
TGATAGCTGATAGCTGATAGCTGATAGCTGATAGCTGATAGCTGATAGCTGATAGCTGATAGCTGATAGCTGATAGCGATAGAGGGAATTTTATGAAACTTGAAGATATTCGCCGTGAATATTTACAGGATGGTTTATCTGAAGACATGCTTGATGCGTCTCCGATCAAGCAGTTTGAAAAATGGCTTGAGCAAGCTGTTGCCACTAATTTGCCTGATCCTACGGCGATGGTAGTCGCAACGGTTGATGAACATGGCCAGCCTTCGCAACGTATCGTGCTGTTAAAGCATCTTGATGAAAATGGCTTTGTGTTTTTTACCAATACCGGCTCGCGCAAGGCGCAGGAGCTTAAAGGTAATAACAAAATCTCTCTGCATTTCCCATGGCACCATATGGAGCGACAAGTCATTGTTTACGGAGAAGCTAAACCTCTACCAACAACTGCTGTGGCTAAGTACTTTTTATCGCGTCCTAAAGAAAGCCAATTAGCTGCATGGGCATCTCAGCAAAGTCGTCCTGTGTCATCACGTAAGGTGTTAATGGAAACATTTGCGAAAATGAAGCAAAAGTTTTCTGATGGTGAAATTCCATTGCCTGATTTTTGGGGTGGCTATTGTGTTGAGCCTACTAAAATTGAGTTTTGGCAAGGTGGTGCGCACCGCCTGCACGACCGCTTTATGTATCAACGCCAAGCCGACGGTAGTTGGCAGTTTGGTCGTTTAAATCCGTAAATGCGTTTTATCGATTCCCACTGCCACCTTGATTTTAGCGAATTTGATGAAACTCGCACAGAGCTCATCAAAGCATGCAAGCAAGTAGGAATTGAGCATTTTATTGTGCCAGGTGTGAGCTTGGCACAATCTACAGCACTTCTTTCTTTTGCCAAATCAGAGCCAAGTATTTCAGTTGCTTTAGGCTTACATCCTTATTTTTTATCTGACCACCAAGCTCATCACCTCGCAGAATTAGAGCAGTTAGCAAAAGCCAATTTAGGCCAGTTTATTGCCATCGGTGAGTGCGGTCTTGATCGCAGTATCGACAACCTCGATAAACAAACGCAGCTTTTTGAAGGGCAGATAGAGCTTGCTAATCAACTTGCTTTGCCACTGATTGTGCATCACAGACAAAGCCATGATTTAATTGCCCGCTCATTTAAGCGCTGCAAACCCAAATATGGAGGGGTTATTCATGCTTTTTCAGGCTCAGAACAACAAGCCTCAAGTTATATAAAACAAGGTTTTAAGCTTGGAGTTGGTGGCGTGATAAGTTATCCACGCGCGGCGAAAACTCGTAAAGTCTTAAGCGCTATAGAGCCACAGCATTTAGTGCTTGAAACCGACTCGCCGTCAATGCCACTTGCTGGCTTTCAAGGGCAGGTAAATACGCCGCTTAAGGTGCGTGATGTATTTGCACATTTATGTGAGCTTAAAGGCGTGATAGGTGATGCAAAGCAGCAACTTGCTGCCGAACTTTACGATTCTTGCTCTGCGCTTTTTTTGATATAGCGATTAAATTGCCAGCGTTTTAGGCCACGGCCAAGTTGCCACGTAAAAATACAAGTAATTACGAGCATAAGTAATACTTGTCTGCCTAAGTCATGAAAGCTACTGTGGCTGGTGGCTATCGATGCTTGCGTAAGATACGTTATTGCCACAAACCCCAGTGGTCTCTCGTTATCACTTATAACGGGCTCAACAAATGGTGTTTTTAATTTACTAATGCCCGGCGTTGAATCCGGTAACAAACCAAAGGTATGGTGACTTTGCCAGTTATCACTGGCAGCTACTTGAATACCTTGTTGGTCGTAAATTATTGCAGCTAACACATACTCATCTGCAGCTATGTGGTTACATAGCGCCTTTAATTCTGGTTTGTTTTTTTCTAGTAGTGGGGTTTTAGCGTTTAGGGCCATAAACTTGGTTAAGCTTATCGCTGTGCTGTCTGCACTATCATAAAGTAACTGATGACTTTGAAAACTACTATTAACGGCAACCCAGCTCAGCAGCACAAAACAGGCTGCAGCTAGACTTAAACGCACCAAACGTTGGCGGTATGTAGCCGAAAATGGAGTTTTTAGTTGGTTATTTTTCATAGTCACCGTATACGCTGCTGACAGCTTTTCAATTTGATGGTACAACTAAACCAGTATAATAACCTTATTAGTTCATTGATTGCGAGTAGCTCATGCGCGCGCAAGGACAGACATAAGTCTAATGTGGAGCCACTATGTCACAGCTTAGCCTAGCTGCTACACCTTCAGCAAATTTAGCTGAACAAATCAGCCTAAATTGCTGGTATAAAATTGAAAACAAACACCTTATTACAACAGACTTTACGCCAAAAGCAAGTCAGGGCGTATTTAGCGTAGCATTCGGTAAAGTACTTGATGCTGAGCAAATACTGGCTATTAGTGAGTTTTTAGCGGCACAAGGGTTTAGCAACTTATCGCTATGTTGTTATCAGCCAATCGCAGACATGCCAGTGGCATGGAGCTTTCATAGCGATGCAACAACAACACTCAGCCCACTGGTATTAGTTGAGTTTGCCAAGCAAATTGGTATTCAACTGGTGCAGTTGACTAATCCACCAACGGTTGATGAGCCTGGTCTATTATTAATGGACATGGACTCTACCGCGATTACTATCGAGTGTATAGATGAAATAGCACGACTTGCTGATGTATATGATGAAGTGGCTGCTGTGACCGCCCAAGCAATGGCTGGGCAATTAGATTTTGCACAAAGCTTAAAACAGCGTGTTGCTAAGCTTGAAGGTATTGATGTTGATCTAATCGATGGCTTAAAAGCACGTTTACCACTTATGCCGGGTGTTAGTGAATTATGCCAATACTTAAAACAACATAATTGGCATTTAGCCATTGCATCAGGTGGTTTTGTACCATTTGCTGAGCATGTGCAAACACTAATAGGTTTAGATGAAGTGCACGCTAATACCCTTGAGTTCAAAGATAATCGTTTAACAGGTAAAGTGATTGGCACTATTGTTGATGCTGAAGAAAAAGCCCGTGTACTTAAACGAATCGAAGCAAAGCTTGCCTTAAATAATCGTCAAACTGTTGCCATGGGTGATGGAGCTAACGATTTAAAAATGATGGCTGCGGCAGGGCTTGGTGTGGCTGTTCACGGTAAACCTAAAGTGGTTGAGCAAGCACAAACGGCTATTAACGAAGGTTCGTTGCTGCAAGTTGCTTACTTGTTAGGCCTACCGTTAGATTACTCGCTTTAACCAGATTGCTTTGCGTTTACTCATTTCGTCGATCAGCCTTTGGTCAATATCAAAATGGGTAAGCGCTTCTTCGGTTATATCAATTAAATCTCCCACACCAGCAACAGCCCATAATGCTTCCTCTAAATCTTTTGCTTTGTGTAAAGCATATTGACTGATGTACTTAAGCTCATTCGATAAGTAATCAATATCAGGCCGGCCTGTGCGTGATACATATAAACGAAATACAAACACTAAGTCGTTTTTCAGTGCTTTTTTTACAAATAGTGTTTGTGATGTGTAATCCTCATCGCTAATGCAGCGGCTGGTAATTGAGTCAGCAATTGTGCCTAAACGTGGGTTAAAACAAACAAAAAGTGTAAATGGCAAAGGTGCATCTTGACGACTACGATCTTTGATAAGTGGGGTGATCACTTCGGTTATTTGGTCTGTCGACAACAAGCCATCAATGCTGGTGCTTTCATTAAGCAGTGCAAAATTTTGTAAAAGCACATGTAATGGACTTGGGTATAAGCCTTGCCCAATAGCACCTATTTTAAAATGCGCTGATTCTTTATGGAGATAAAGCGGAAATTGGCAAACACTTTTTGTTACCATGTTTCTAAGTGCAGTAGAGAGCCCAGGAATCTTAGGGGTTTCTTCACACACTTTTAGTTTATCTTTATTATTATCAATCAACACCGTGAAAAAGGTTATTGCCATATGAGGCAAATCGGTTACTCGATGTACTTTTAAATTCACAGTTGTAAGCGACTTACTTATTGCCATAACTTCATAGCTAAGATCACTTAGATCGTGTTTTTTGGTGATTTTCTGTAGTTCAGGCAAGCTTAACTTAATGATATCGCCCTTTTTAAAGTCTACAGGTTTCTCACATTCAATTTGTAACCCCATAACTGAAAGATCACGTGTGTAGCCCTGCACAAGTTGCTCTTTATGCTTAACCGTGACAGATGTTTTATACAAGAATCGCTTATGCGCTCTTAAATTCACATACTCTAAGGCAACAGGCTCTAGATGAGGCGGTGTCTTGTGTTTACTGTGGCCAAATTGTTTTAATTGATTAACCGCAGTTTTATCAAATACACGTTGTTGGTATTTTTTCTGCTCATACTCACTACCCACTGAAGTCAAAATCAACAAGTATTTAACGTCTTTTAGCATGCCTTGCACACGCGGGGTCGGTGGCTTATTAAGCTTTTCGATGTTTTTACCTGCGCTACTTGGTAACGTCAATGGAATGTATGAATCTTCTGGATGGCTTGGCATTAGCTGAAGTTTAAAACACTGCCAGCTATCTTTTTGACTACCAAACCCTAAAAACAAATCTTTTAAATGAGGCTGATTATTTAACTCAGAGCGAGTTGCTGAATAGTAATATATTCTGCCAGATACTGTATGAGTAAAAGTGTAAATATAGTCTTCTTTTACGGCATCAGGGCTACTGAGTAAGTGAGCAATGCGCTGCTGATTAACAATACTGTATAAACAGGACACTTTTCGCTCATCACAAAAGTAACGCTGAATAAATATATTGTTTTCTGTTGTTAAGGCGAGACTTGGGTAAAGCTTGTCACCCTGCAAACTTAAAAACGTATAGAGCGAAGTCACTCGAGGAATATAGTATTGCTCATATCCTTTAGAAACAACAGCATCTAAGGTATTGTCTAAATTAACTTTATAGCGTCGTTTATTGCCGTGGATAAAGCTATTTAAAAAGTCGTCAAACTGCTTGTTATTTTCTATAAAGGTACGTTTTAAGCGCACATGATTATATTCACGCGATACCTTTTCGACGGCAATGACTTCATATTGAATACCATTTTTCAGACCCAGCTCAAAGTCTTGCTCGAGACCAACCAAGCGTAAGCCAATTAATTGGCCTTTTTTTAATTTATATCGGGGGGCAAGTTTGATTTTTGCACCGCTTAACGAGATATCAGAAGTTGATGCTGAGACTTTCGTTTCTTTATCAATTTCAACCGAGATCTTTATGGAGTAATTCATGCGCTCTTCAGAGCGGCTTTCATAAGAAGCAAATTTGATAACTTTTGCGGTTAACTGATTACTACTGTCATCGCTAATGAGGTCTTGCTCGGCGGCTTTTTTTTGCATCACTCGGTGATTGTTTTCGGTATTCATTACCGCTTCATAGACTGCAAGGGTATAGCCACCGTGGCGTTTAATCGCATCTTCAAACACTTCAATGGCGGTGTCATCCATAAAGTGCTGTTTGCCTTCATACTCGTAAGGTTTTACTTGTCCAGTGACTTGACCACGCAAATCGATAAAGCGTGCTACAGGCTGAGATAAACGCGACATCTCCATTTTGATCAAAAACTGCTCTGGCTTAGTTAAGCTGGCTGTTTTTGCTTTAAATAGCTTGTCGAATTGAGGTGTGCCTAAATTCGCCTTTAGTTCTTCAACTAGACTTTCGTATTTAAGCAAGATATCTTCAGGCATTTATAAAACCATCACTGTCTATCAAATAACGTAGTATTACTCGGCGGTGTTTTGCAGCTCACTACGCGAGTAGTAATTACTTTGTTGTTTTATTAGTTATTGTTATAAGTACTAGCCAATAAAATGGCAAGTTCTCTGGTATTTATTATTAAGCAAAAACTGTGCCCTTAACTTGTTCTTTAGTCAACAGTTAACATATAAGAAGGTCGATAGGGAGCAAGTTACCATGTATTATCTTCGATGTTTTTAAATCTACTATACATCAATTACCTTAGTAGTCAGTTTTACTTTGTCTACTAGATGCTTGAAAATAGTGGTTCAGTAAATACCAGCTATCCAAACAGGTAAGGCCGAATGGCAAAATCAGCAAAAATCGAATTTGTCTGCACTGAGTGCGGCATGAATTATCAGCGCTGGCAAGGGCAGTGTAAATGTGGTGCATGGAATACCCTTGCAGAGTTTAAACCGTCAGCAGGGCAGTCAAAGCAAGCTGCAAGTCGAGCTGCAATTGCAGGCTATGCCGGTAATGTGGGCGGCGGTTCAAAAAAAATAAATGAAGTTGCAACCACTGAAGCTGAAAAGCGCCTTACAGAAATTGGTGAATTAGATAGGGTATTAAGTGGCGGCGTGACCACAGGCTCAGTGAATATTATTTCTGGGGATCCTGGGGCAGGTAAAACCACCTTGTTGTCAGATTTAGTTGCACGTATGTCAAAAGTAATGCCGTCTTTATACTGTACAGCAGAAGAGTCATTATCACAGTTTAAAAATCGGGTTAACCGCTTACGTCTAGATTACAACGAAGATGAGCTGTACTTACTATCTGAAACCAGCGTTGAAGCAATCATTGAAGAACTTGATAAACATAAAATAAAGTTTGCTGTTATCGACTCAATTCAGGCTGTTGTAACAGAAACGGCAAATGGTACTCCAGGGTCACCCTCACAAGTGAAAAGTGCGGCTCAGGCGCTCACGCAATATTGTAAGCAAAATGATGTGACCATGTTTATTATCGCTCACGTAAACAAAAATAACGAAATTGCTGGGCCACAAACCTTAGTACACATTGTCGATGCGTTATTACACATTGACACCAATGATGGGCAAGTAAGGACATTACGTGCCAATAAAAACCGTTTTGGCGATATCGACACTGTGGGCATTTTTAGAATGTGTGAGCGAGGTATGCTGAGCGTTGATAACCCGAGCGAAATCTTCCTATCAGGCTCAACGACTGAGTCGCCGGGCTCTGCGATTACTTGTATTCGTAAAGGCAATCGTAACTTACTACTCGAAATTCAATGTCTAACCACAGAAACCGAAGCTGAATTCCCTCAACGAGTGTGTGTTGGTTTAAACATGAATCGTATCAAGATGCTTACTGGGATTTTACGAAAACACACTAAAACTAAAATCTTCCATGATACGTTTTTTAATATAGTTGGTGGTTTAAAAATTGATGAGTCAGAAACCTGCATTGATTTAGCGTTAGTTACAGCACTTTTAAGTAGTTTGAATGAGTTTTTGGTGCCACGGACTACTTGTATTATGGGCGAGTTGAGTTTAAATGGTGATGTAAGACCAATAGACAGTGGCGTACCTCGAGTTAAAGAAGCGGCGCAACATGGCTTTACTGAAATCTTTATTCCTTATCGTAATTACCATAAATCAATGGAAGGCTTAGGCGCAAAAATTACCCCAGTGAAAACTGTGCATGAATTACTGACGTTAATTAACTAAACACAATTTGATACACTGATAAAAAATTTACACCAATTAAAGGAAATAAAATGAAGAAGTTAATTATTGCGTCGGTTGTTGCTGCGGCAGTCGGTGGCGTAGCTTACGCAAACTATGCTGTGACACAGGAAGTGAAAACAGTGGTTGATCAGCAGCTGAGTGCTTTATCAACACAAAGTGGTGTAGATATTACTTATAGCGATATTTCAGCGAGTGTTTTTGATAGCAGCATGGAGCTTTCGGGTATCAAAGTACAAAGCCTTGATAGCAATGAAGCTATTGCAACCATAGATACGATTGAAGTATCAGGTTATGAGCAAGACAGCATTCCACCTCATACTGGGTTTGTTATGACAAACTTTCGATTCAGTGATGATTTCCTCGCTCAGTTACCGCAAAACGCCAACAACAAATTAGCGTCTACAAGCTATAACGTTAAGTCTTCGCTAGATTACAATAAAGACTCTGGTGATAGTGCGTTTGCAGTTAACGTGACTGCAAATGAAGTGGCCGATGTTCACTTTAATTTAGGGTTGGCGAAATCAACTCCTTTAATGGAAGCGTCATTGGCTATCAGCAAGATGCAAAACTCAACACAAAATGGCCAGCTCACATTAGAGCAGCAACTGCAGCAGCAATCAAAAATGATGGCGGCCATGAGCCAGTTAGAGCCACGAAGTATTTCACTGTCAGTTGCAGATGAAGGTGAGTTAAAAGCGGTTGTAGAGAGCTTCTTGCAAGCGCAAGGTATGACTCATGAACAGTTCCAGCAGGTTGTTGCTATGCAGTTACAACAAGCGCCGGTTAGCACTGACTTAGAGACTGCTATTACTAATTTTGCTCAAGGCTTATCATCATTCTCGGTTTCGGCAAACTTGCCAGAAGGTCAGTCTATGATGCAAATCAATCAGCAAATTATGGCGCTAATGGGACAACCTGAAGAACTTGCCAAATTTATTAACCTTCAAGCAAGCGGTAAATAAGGCTAAGGTGCAGACAACCTTAAAGTGTTGTTCCGTCTTGTGAGCTTACTTTAAGGTTGTTTTTAACTTTTCGGATGCCTCGGTTATGCTCCAAAAACTTTTGTGCTAAAGCACGTTGAAATCCTGTCTTGGTAGAGCCGATAAGCTCAACCGTATCACCCTCTACAATCACCTGTAGATTAGAAATAGTAAAGTTAGGGTTGCTGGTAAGTTTCTGCAAAGCATATTGTTGCAATCTAGGTTGTGCTGATGTGCTTGATGTTAAAACACTGGTATTTGCACTCACCTTTGTCGCACAAGCTAGTAAAAATAAACAACTTAATGAGATCAGTACTACGGTTAATTTAAAGCGGTTCATACGATTCCCTCGCGAAGACTCTGTTGCAGAACCAGTTACAATTATCATTCCAATTTTAAGTTTCTGATTATAAAGTGATTTTATGCTTGGTAGGTTAAAAGGTATGAACTAATTACACAGTAATTAGTAAAAAAGTACATGCAGCAGAGAGCAAAATGCCGAGACGAGCTCGGCATTTTCAAGTAAAGATATTAAGCTATTTTTTCTTTTTTACTTTTGCTTTGGCTTTTTTCTTCGCCTTGATCTTTGCAGGATCTTTTTTCTTTTTAGATGGGATCTTTGCTTCTTTGTGTTGAGGCTCAATACCTTTAATTACGCGACGTTTAAGCTTTTGCTCAATGTAGCGTTCAACCTTGCCCAGAATAGCCACATCGTGAGCTTCAATAAATGAAATCGCAATCCCTTTTTTGCCAGCGCGGCCAGTACGGCCAATGCGGTGTACATAGATATCTGCAGTACGCGGCATATCAAAGTTAATAACATGACTAATATCGGCGACATCAATGCCACGTGCAGCAACATCGGTTGCCACTAAGATATTATTGCGACCAGAGTGAAAGTTCTCCATCGCTTTCATGCGTTTGTCTTGTGGCATTTCACCACGTAGCCATGCAACGCGTAACCCTTCGTTGTTAAGCTCACCAATCAAGGTTTCTAAGCGTTCACGGGTTTTAACAAACACGATTGCTTTATGTATGTCTTCACCGTTTAGGATCTCGACCAACATTTTTAGTTTATGGTTATAGTCATCAGCTAGGTGAACCCACTGATGAATTTTAGCTTTCTCTTTTCGGGTTGACTCTGCTTCAAGTAGTGCAGGGTCATTTAAAATTCGTTCTGCAAATAACTCAACGCTGTCGCCTTCAAGTGTTGCTGAGAATAAGAAACATTGGCGACGATTACGTGCTTCGTCACAAATTCGCAGCATTTCTTTACGAAAACCCATGTCTAGCATGCGATCAGCTTCATCAAGAATAAGCAGTTCAACATTCTCAGCATGGAAATTCTCAGTTTCGAGGTATTCCATTAAGCGCCCTGGCGTGGCAATTAAAATGTCGTTATTACTCTCGAAAATTTCTTTATGTGTCCCGTAGTTAATACCGCCGGTTACTACACCAATTTTGAGGTGTGTTTGCGCAGCAAGTAATTCACATTGTTCATGAATTTGATAAGCCAATTCACGAGTCGGTGTCATGATCAGCACGCGAGCAAAGCCAGGATCGCGACGAGGGAAATCAAGCAAGTATTGAATTGCAGGGATCAAAAAAGCGGCTGTTTTACCAGTACCAGTTGGCGCAGATGCTAAAATATCGCGGCCTCTTAGCGCTTCAGGGATCGCTTGTTGTTGAATACTGGTTGGTGTATCAAAACCCATTTTATTAATGGCATTTAACAGCTTGTTATCGATATCAAATTCAGAAAATTGCATAGAGTGACGTAAATAGAGGACAATTAGGCCTAATTATACGCGTTAACGCGGCTGTGGTGAATGAAAAGGTGAAAAAATG
Organism: Pseudoalteromonas sp. PAR1; assembly: GCF_947311895.1. Lineage (NCBI taxonomy): Bacteria > Pseudomonadati > Pseudomonadota > Gammaproteobacteria > Alteromonadales > Pseudoalteromonadaceae > Pseudoalteromonas > Pseudoalteromonas sp. PAR1. Next base: position 10,299 of record NZ_CAMZMY010000039.1, read on the forward strand.
TCAGGCTTTGTGTTTAAACAATTTTCGGTGGAGCAAACTCGTGCTGCAATGAAGGTGTCAACGGATGGCATTTTGTTAGGCGCATGGGCCACTCTTACTAACGCCACACGTATATTAGACATAGGGACTGGAACAGGGCTGCTGGCCTTAATGGCAAAACAGCGAGCGCCACAAGCAACAGTGATGGCGATCGAGATTGATCATGATGCCTGTATCGACGCCCGCGCTAATTTTACCAATAGCCCGTGGTCAGATATCCGTCTTTATCAAGGTGCCGTGCAGTCATTTGATTCACCAGAGCCCGTTGATGTTATCATCACTAACCCGCCATATTTTAACGCCAGCCTCAAAGGAGAGAATGCGCCGCGTAATGCTGCACGTCATACTGATGGCCTTAGTTTTAACGAATTAATAGCTGCATGTAGCAGGCTTAGTCATGACAAAACGTTGTTGAATGTTATTTTACCTTGTCCGGAAGCTGAGCAATTTATTGCTATTGCAAAGCAATTAGGTTGGCATTTAAATCAACAATGTTTAATACAAACAACGCCCAAAAAAGCACCGAGCCGCTGCTTAATGTTATTTAGTCAACAGGCTGTAGAGTGCAAAAAATCGCAGTTGGTTATTCATGCTCAGGATGGTAATTACAGCGCCGATTATCAAAGGCTTTGCAAAGCCTTTTATTTGAAAATGTAACGCTAATATAAGATTTTTGGCGATTCTAATTACTGTTCGGGGATCGCAGGTGGACGTAACTGTATCACCTCATCAAGTTGAATTTGCTGAACATATTCAAGTTGAAGTAAAGCATTTAGTACTCTTTTACAATGTTGTTTATCAATATCAGCACTACAAAAGTTGATGATATTAAATTGTCGTTTGATGTTCAGTCCCGTTATGTCAGGCAGTGGTTGCGTGGTTTCAATTAATACACGAATGCTGGGATAGGGATCGGCATAACCAGAGTGTAATAATTTTTCGATGTTAAATAGGTTATCTTTAAGTTTGCCTAGTTCATTCGCTGTTTTCACGCTTTGTGGCATAAATACTTGTTCGTTAAGGCTATTTACTGTAATTTCGCCTTTGGCGTGAAGTGGGTTAATTTGATGATTGTCATATTGAATAACATCACCAGTCACTAAAGTGAATTGTTTCATTGTGTATCCTTTCAATTGGTTATCCATCCACCTCAAGCATAACAAAATGATGCGTCTAAAAAAATTAATTGTAGTAATAAATTCTTAATAAAGTAGGTGATCTATGTTCCGTTTAGCGTTTGTACTCGCTGCGATGTTATTTTCTCAACTATGCGCTGCAGCAATCAGCCCGGTAGGGCTTTGGAAAACAATTGATGAAGAAACGAATGAAGCAAAATCACTCGTGCGTATTAGTGAGCAAAACGGCGTGCTGGTTGGCAATGTTGAAAAAATATTGAATCCAGCTAAGCAAGATGCACGTTGTGAAAAATGTAAAGGTGATAAGAAAAATCAGCCTATTTTGGGGTTGCAGATTATTGAAGGCGCAAAGGATGCCGGAGATGGAAGTTGGCAAGATGGTGAAATTCTTGACCCTAATAATGGCAAAACCTACACCTTAAAATTGACACCACAACAACAAGGTAAGGTGCTTGAAGTGCGTGGTTATATTGCTTTTTTCTATCGTAATCAATATTGGCAACGCGTTGAATAAAAAAAGCCAAGCATTGCTTGGCTTTTCCTTACAAGTGACTTTTACAAACTTTCGCTGTATTCAGTCATTATTTGCTCAACCCAGTTGGCAATACGCTCATCGCTGAGTTCGTATTGACTGTCTTCATCAAGGGCTAAGCCAACAAATTGTTTGCCATCTTCAGTCAGCGCTTTTGATGCTTCAAACTCGTAACTGTCATCGTTTGGCCACTTTCCTAATAAGGTGATGCTTTGATCACAAATTTCATCGTGCAGCATGCCAAGAGCATCTTGGAACCATTGACCATAACCTTGTTGATCACCCATGCCAAACAGAGCCACTGTTTTGCCATTTAGATTAACATCTTTGATATCATCCCAGATAGACTCCCAGTCTTCTTGAAGCTCACCAAAATCCCATGTAGAAATGCCGAAGATAACGAAATCGAATTGTTCTGCATTTTTTAATGGTTCATCTTTGATGTTATGCAAGCTCACAACGTCTTGCCCAATAATATCGCGAATTTTCTCTGCCGCTATTTCTGTATAGCAGGTAGTTGAACCATAAAATAAACCAATCTGCATCGTATTTATCACCGTGTGTTTGCCTGATATGATAGCTACTCAAGCCGCTTGAAGTATCTACCTTCATGTAGTTTGGTAATATTTTACCGTAAGGCCTATTTAATTGATACCTTGATAAGGATGAGAGTAACCGTGGCGGATAATACTTCACAAGCACAAGCAGGTGTCATGACGGAACAAAATGCAGAGCATTTAGAGGTTTTTTTAGATACCTTGTATTTAGAACAAGGAGTCAGTGAGAATACTCTTGCCGCTTATCGAAGTGACCTCGATAAGTTTTGCCAATTTATTAAAGACACAGACTTACTTGCAGTAACAGCAGAAGATATAGAAGCTTATTTAGCATACCGTGTCGATTTAGGACTAAAGTCGCGCAGCACGGCTCGAAGTATCAGTGCGCTCAAGCGTTTTTATCAGTATTTTGTGCGCGAAAAAGCCATTGCCGACTCACCAATGGTTAATATTGCGCAACCAAAGGCGGGGCAATCGTTACCAAAAACCCTCTCTGAAGCCGAAGTAGAAGCATTGCTTGCAGCTCCTAATATTGAAGATCCAATGGGGCTTCGCGATAAAGCCATGCTTGAACTGTTATATGCCACCGGGCTGCGTGTTACTGAGCTGGTAGGGCTAAGAATGGAGCAAATAAACCTGCGCCAAGCAGTCGTATTTGTAAAAGGTAAAGGTAATAAAGAACGATTAGTCCCTTTGGGTGAAGAAGCAATGTACTGGCTTGAACAGTTTTTAAAAGTAGGGCGCTCGCAGATGATTAAACACGCTACCGACTTTGTGTTTCCGTCTAAGCGGGGCATTGGCATGACCCGACAAACTTTTTGGCATCGCATCAAACACTATGCTATTTTGGCAGCAATAGAGTCACCATTATCACCGCATACGCTCAGACATGCTTTTGCGACGCACCTTTTGAATCATGGGGCAGACCTTCGTGTTGTGCAAATGATGTTAGGTCATAGTGACTTATCAACAACACAAATTTATACGCATGTAGCGAATGAAAGATTAAAGTCGGTACACGAGCAGCATCACCCTCGTGCATAGTGCAACTTTTTTTAAGATGTACCGGTCTATGTAAAAAATGTTCAGGATATAGGATAGTTATGAAAAAGTTAGTTTTAGCCACGGCACTATTTGGCACAAGCTTAAATGTTTTTGCAAATGGCGTATCGACGACAGAAGCCGCTGACGCACCAATTGTTTCAAAATTTGCCGAGTTAGGTGTAAAGGTTAAGCAAGTTAACCCAAGCCCTGTGGCTGGTCTTAAAGAGCTAATTACCGATAAAGGCGTGTTATACGCAAGCCCTGATGGCCAATTCTTAATGCAAGGTACGTTGATTGACCTAAACAACCGTGTAAATCTAACCGAGCATGCGTTAAGTGATGTGCGTAAACAAGGCGTTGCAGAGTACGAAGACTCGATGATTGTTTACAAAGCAAAAAATGAAAAGCATTCAATCACAGTATTTACAGATATCACTTGCGGGTATTGTCGTAAATTACACCGCGAATTAGACGACTTTTTAGAGGCGGGCATTACTGTTAAGTATTTAGCTTTTCCAAGAGGCGGTTTAGCGGGCAAAGGTTATCAAGACTTAATGAATGTGTGGTGTGCTAAAGACCCAGCAGAAGCGTTAACAGAAGCTAAAGCGGGCGCAGAAGTAGCTGCAGTCCCAGGTTGTAACGCCCCGATTGCAGAGCATTACCAACTTGGTCAAAGCTTTGGTATGTCAGGTACACCGGCAATTATTTTAGAAGATGGTACGATGATCCCAGGTTATCAATCAGCTGCGCAAATCAGCCAAGCACTTGATGCTTTACCAAAAACATCGTCATAACTATTTTTAAACGAAAAGGCCTATTTGTCGTAGGCCTTTTTTATTCGCCTTAAGTTAAGAAGTACACTTTCCAATATGGAAAAAATAATTCAAGTTCGTCCTCGCGTTGATGACTCACACCTGCCAAATCATTTACATCCAGTCATTAAACAAATTTACGCATCAAGACAGGTGCAAGACGCAATAGAGTTAGATAACAGTGCAGCAACGTTACATGACTTTCGGTTGTTTAAGGACATCGACAAAGCCGTGTTGTTGTTGCAAGACGCATTAAAAGCACAAAGCCGCGTGTTAATCGTGGGAGATTTTGATGCTGACGGTGCAACCAGTACAGCAACCTTGATGCAAGGTCTTGCCATGTTTGGTTTGAAAAACCTTGATTACTTAGTGCCAGATAGATTCAGTTTAGGGTATGGCCTAAGTCCTGCGCTTGCAGAGCAAATTGTGGCCATGCAGCCTGAGCTTGTGATTACCGTTGATAACGGTATTTCATGCATAGATGGCATTGCAATTGTAAAGCATGCGGGTATTAAGGTGCTGGTGACTGATCACCACTTGCAGGGCGAGGCATTACCTAATGCCGATGCCATTGTGAACCCGAATCGTCATGACTGCCAATTTCCATCGAAATCAATAGCAGGCGTTGGGGTGGCTTTTTATCTGCTTATCGCTTTACGTAGTCACTTACGTGATCAAGGGTATTTTCAACATCAGCCAATGCCGAATTTGGCCGAATTACTTGATATTGTTGCCCTTGGTACCGTTGCCGATGTGGTCGCCCTTGATGCCAATAACCGTACCTTAGTACATCAAGGTTTAGCTCGTATTCGTAGCGGTAAAACACGTCCAGGTATTAGTGCTCTCATTGAAGTGGCAAATCGTAATGCAGCGCGCTTAAGTGCCAGTGACTTTGGCTTTTCATTGGCACCACGCTTAAATGCAGCAGGGCGCTTAGATGATATGAGTTTAGGTATAGCCTGTTTATTATCGAGCGATATTAATCAAGCCCGCAGCATTGCCAGCGAGCTCGACAGCCTCAATCATGAGCGCCGTGAAATAGAGCAGGGCATGCAAACTGAAGCGCAAGCTGTGCTTGACCGTTTAGCCTTTAAAACAGATTCAGTGCCTGATGCCATTTGTTTGTATCAAGCTGATTGGCACCAAGGTGTTATTGGCATTTTGGCTGGTCGCTTAAAAGAAAAGTATCACCGTCCTACGATTATTTTTGCAGCTGGCGATAACGGTGAAATTAAAGGCTCTTGCCGCTCCATTGAAGGGCTGCATATGCGTGATTTACTTGAGCGCATAAATACCTTACACCCTCATCTGATCAGCAAGTTTGGTGGTCATGCTATGGCGGCAGGTTTAAGTATTAACGAGCAATGTTTTAATGAATTTAAAACAGTGTTTGAACACATGGTGGCACAAACACTCAGTGAAGAGCATAAGCAAAGTATTTTACTTACCGATGGTGAACTGCCAAATGATTGCTTCTCGATGGAGTTTGCCAACCTGTTAAAAAATGCAGGGCCTTGGGGACAACAATTTCCAGAGCCAGTGTTTGAACATGTGTTCGAAGTGGTGCAGCAGCGTATTGTTGGTGAAAAACACTTAAAACTAGTTTTAAAACATCAATCTGGAAGGTTAGTTGACGCAATAGCATTTGCTGTTGACGTGCGTGCCTGGCCCGACACCGAAGTACGCTATGTAAAAGCGGCATACCAACTCGATATAAATGAATTTCGTGGCAAATTCTCGTTACAACTAATTATCCGAGAGCTACAAAAAACCACATAAAAATATCGTTATAATCGACATAAAAGGCTAATAAAACGCTCGGTTTTTTGTTAAAATCGGGCGTTTTTAATATTTGTAGATAATTTACCGTAATTATTGTCGAGAGCGGTGCGCGGTAAATCAGCCATTTTGGAGTAATGTACATGTTTGAAGTGAATCCTGTGATTAATCAAATCAAGGAAATTCGCGAACGTACTGAACTGCTTCGGGGGTATCTTTGACTACCCTCTTAAGAAAGAGCGGTTAGAAGAAGTTAACGCAGAACTTGAAGATTCAGCAGTGTGGAATGAGCCAGAGCGAGCTCAAGCCCTAGGCCGTGAAAAGTCGGCACTCGAAGCTATCGTTGAGACCATTGATAATTTAGTGGCCGGTACCGAAGATGTTGAAGGCTTAGTTGAGCTTGCTGTTGAAGCAGAAGACGAAGAAACCTTTGCCGAAGCAGAAACTGAATTAGCCGATTTAAACGCACAGCTTGAAAAGCTAGAATTCCGTCGTATGTTCTCGGGTGACCATGACCAAAACGATGCGTACCTTGATTTACAATCAGGTTCTGGCGGTACTGAAGCGCAAGACTGGTGTAACATGTTGTTGCGTATGTACTTACGTTGGGGTGAAGCGAAAGGCTTTAAAGTTGAACTTGTTGAAGCAACTGATGGTGATGTGGCTGGTATCAAAGGCGCAACAGTGCGTTTTGTTGGCGAATATGCATACGGTTGGTTACGTACAGAAACCGGTGTTCACCGTTTAGTACGTAAGAGCCCGTTCGACTCAAGTGGTCGTCGCCATACCTCGTTTGCATCGGCATTCGTTTACCCAGAAATCGACGATAATATCGAAATTGATATTAATCCGGCTGACTTACGTATTGACGTTTACCGCGCATCTGGTGCGGGTGGTCAGCACGTAAATACAACAGAGTCGGCGGTTCGTATTACGCATATACCAACCAACACTGTTGTACAGTGCCAAAATGAGCGTTCACAGCATAAGAATAAAGACCAAGCAATGAAGCAGTTAAAAGCGAAGTTGTTTGAACTTGAAATTCAAAAGCAAAATGCCGAGAAGCAAAGCCAAGAAGATGCTAAATCTGATATTGGCTGGGGTAGTCAAATTCGTTCATACGTACTTGATGACTCGCGCATTAAAGATTTACGTACTGGCGTTGAAAACCGTAATACTCAAGCGGTTCTTGACGGCGACTTAGATAAATTTATTGAAGCCAGCCTTAAATCTGGCCTATAACCACCGAGCTAAAAAAGAGCTAAAAAATGACTGATCAAATCCAAGACGAAAATAAGTTAATCGCTGAGCGTCGTGGCAAATTAGACGCAATCCGCGAAAATTGCCCAGCCAACGGTCATCCAAACCAATTCCGTCGTGAACATTACACGGCTGATTTGCAAGCTGAGTTTGGTGATAAATCGAAAGACGAATTAGTTGCTGAGCAGCACGTTGTATCAGTAGCGGGTCGTATTCTTGCAAAACGTGGTCCTTTCCTTGCGTTACAAGATATGAAAGGCCAAATTCAAGCGTACGCGTCAAAAGACGTACAAAAAGAATTAAAAGCAAAATACGGTCAACTTGATATCGGTGACATCATCGGTGTTAAAGGTGCACTAAATAAATCAGGTAAAGGTGACCTATACGTAGAAATGACAGAGTACGAGTTACTAACTAAGTCATTACGTCCGTTACCAGAAAAATTCCATGGTTTATCTGACCAAGAAACTAAATACCGTCAACGTTATGTTGATTTAATTACCAATGAAGCGACGCGTGAAACCTTCCGTATTCGCTCAAAAGTTGTTGAAGGTATCCGTCGTTTCTTAGCTGATCGTGACTTCATGGAAGTTGAAACACCGATGCTACAAGTGATCCCAGGTGGTGCGTCTGCTCGTCCATTCGTAACACACCACAATGCACTTGATATCGATATGTACTTACGTATTGCACCTGAGCTTTATCTAAAACGTTTAGTGGTAGGTGGTTTTGAGCGTGTATTCGAAATCAACCGTAACTTCCGTAACGAAGGTTTATCAACACGTCATAACCCAGAATTCACAATGATCGAATTCTACCAAGCATACGCTGATTATATTGACCTGATGAACATCACTGAAGACATGTTACGTACTGTTGCTACAGATGTACTAGGTTCACCAATTGTTGTAAACACAACTAAAAATGAAAACGGTGAAGTGGTAGATTCAGTAGAGTACGATTTTGGTCAACCTTTTGCTCGTTTAACAATGAGCGAGGCTATCCTTAAGTACAACCCAGACTTTGATGCTGCGGTATTTAATGACCCTGAAAATCATTTTGAAGAGCTTAAAGCGTACGCTAAGCAAGTACACGTTAAGATCCCAGAAAACTGTGTATGGGGCCCTGGTAAGTTCTTATGTGAAATCTTCGAAGAGACTGCAGAGCATAAGCTAATTCAACCTACTTTCATCACAGCTTACCCATGGGAAGTGTCACCACTTGCACGTCGTAACGACGAAAACCCATTTGTGACTGACCGTTTCGAGTTCTTCGTAGGCGGCCGTGAATTAGCGAATGGTTTCTCTGAGCTTAATGATGCGCAAGACCAAGCAGAGCGTTTTTCTCGTCAAGTTGAAGAAAAAGACGCAGGTGATGATGAAGCAATGCACTACGATGAAGATTATATTCGCGCGTTAGAGTACGGCTTACCACCAACAGCAGGTGAGGGTATTGGTATCGACCGTCTTGTGATGTTATTCACTGACTCACCAACAATTAAAGACGTGATTTTATTCCCGCATATGCGTCCTCAAGCTGATTAATCAGTTTTTAGGATTAGAAAACGCCGCTTTTTAGCGGCGTTTTTGTTATAGGAAATTTCTGATTTTTTCTTCGCTAGTGTTTTTATTTTTAATTTAAATTATTGATATATAGTGTATTTATTGTTTTTGTTTGCTACGTAATTATTGCTTTGTTCGTTTTTAATACAAACTAAGGTTGATAAAGTCATTTTTCTAGTCAGAATGTTAATGTACTAAATAAAATCCGTTCACTGCTTAAATGGAATTAATTAAAATGACAACAAAACCAGCGCAGTTACCAACAGATGTAGCAAAAAGTGATGAACAACGTGAAAGCTTTTACCGAGCATGTATCTTTGAATTTCAAAAGTTAGGATATCAAGACCAATACCTAGCAGAATTAACTGATGAGCATATTCCTTTAACTGGTCTCGATTTATTGGCTGATAAAGAAAAAACGCCTAAAGCTTAAGCGATTTTAGGGAGTTTGAGTCAGTTGTGCACAATCTCTAACCATCTACTCGAAATTCCTTGAAAAGTGTTTGACTTATTTTCTGAAATCTTTATTATACGCCCCACAAGACGGAGAGGTGGCCGAGTGGCCGAAGGCGCTCCCCTGCTAAGGGAGTATAGGGTTTGTAGCTCTATCGAGGGTTCGAATCCCTCCTTCTCCACCATTTTTCCTAAAATGGCATGTCTTGAAAGTAATATGTGTGGACGCGTAGCTCAGCTGGATAGAGTACCTGGCTACGAACCAGGCGGTCGGAGGTTCGAATCCTCCCGCGTCCGCCACTTTTACTTTAACTCTTGCTAAGAGAATAAATTAGCAATATTCAAGTATGCGTGTGGACGCGTAGCTCAGCTGGATAGAGTACCTGGCTACGAACCAGGCGGTCGGAGGTTCGAATCCTCCCGCGTCCGCCATATTTGAAACTCACATCGAGTATAAAGATACAAATTTGGTCGGAGGTTCTCTCTTTCAAGAGACGTCCCGCAACCGCCATATTTGAAAATCATTGCAAGATTATAAAATGCAACTTTGCGGACGCGTAGCTCAGCTGGATAGAGTACCTGGCTACGAACCAGGCGGTCGGAGGTTCGAATCCTCCCGCGTCCGCCA
>NZ_CAMZMY010000040.1:0-17544 GCF_947311895.1 Pseudoalteromonas sp. PAR1
GAGCGATAAAGCCTAAGCCATCAAAGTACCCACATAAAAAAAGAAATGCCAGTCAGCTTAACTGACTGGCATTGGCCTAGTGCTCCTTTTTTTGATCCTGAAAATCACTCATTACTTCATTATAGATGCTAGCTAGCATGTCATTTGCTCCATTTTTTTGTTGAATCACCGCAGTTTACGCAATCCATAATAATTAGTTGGTATAATTTCAGGTATTAGAATAAGTTCCGCACTTGAGAGTGATATGTTTGCGAGTTTAGTGTTTTTATCTGCTGTAGTAACGTTAGACAGCCACTTACCCCCATTAATGCCATGGCACGGAAACAGTGTGTCATTACTACAAGAAAAAGGGCCATTAACGACAGAGTTCGAGTTAAGTGATGGTACTTTGTCTCCTAATTATGATGAGACAATGGCATTTGTTGACCGTTTAGTTGCAGCTAACCCAACTCAATTTAAATTAAAGACCATCGCTACTAGTAGTGCAGGTCGTGCAGTGAAAATGTTAGTCGCAAATGAGCAGGGATTATTTGATGCAGAGCAGCTAGTTGCAGACACTAAACCTACGATTTTTATTCAAGCGGGCATTCATAGTGGCGAGATTGACGGCAAAGATGCCATGTTTATGCTGCTACGCGATATTGCCACGGGTAAACGTCGCGATATCTTGAGCAAAGTTAATATTCTGTTTATACCGATTTTAAACGTAGACGGTCACGAGCGTAGTAGTCAATATAACCGTATTAATCAGCGTGGCCCAGTAGAAATGGGTTTTAGAACAAACGGTCTAAATTTAAACTTGAATCGTGATTACACAAAGCTTGATACCCCAGAAGTTCGTGGTGTGATGAAGGTGATCAATCAGTTTAAGCCAGATTTATACGTTGATGTTCATGTAACCGATGGTGCTGATTATCAATACGATGTCACGTATGGCTATAACCCTGTATTTTCAAGTGAATCACCAAGTGTATCTGAGGCATTAGATAATCTGTTTAAGCCTGTAATAGATGCGAAGCTTGAAAAGGCAGGGCATATTCCTGGTCCTCTCGTATTTGTTATGGATAAGCGCGAATTTAAGAAAGGGCTAGCTGGCTGGGTTGCCACACCACGCTTTTCAAATGGCTGGGGTGACTTGCGTTCATTACCTACTATTTTAGTTGAGAACCATTCATTAAAGCCCTATAAGCAGCGTGTGTTAGGTACTTATGTTTTCATTGATGGTGCAATTGATGCCTTAGCTGCAAACGATAAAGCACTAAATGAGGCGGTTAGAAAAGAGCTTGATTTCAAACCAACGCAATTAGTTGTTGAACGTGGATATGCAAAACAACCAGACACTATTGAATTTAAAGGAATTGCGTACAGTCGTTCTGAAAGTGCACTTTCTGGTCAATCTGAGGTTAAGTATTTAGGTCAGCCTAAAGACTATGACGCGTTACCTATTTTTTGGCAAAAAGAAGTTAAAAAGACTGTTAATGTGCCAAGCGCGTTTTACATTCCACCTGCGTACAGTCACATTATTGAAAAGTTAAAGTTGCATGGTATTAAGGTTGATAAAGTTACTGAAAACGTATCTGTACCGTTAACTCAAGCAATTGTGAAAGATTACAGCTTTGCCAAAGCGCCTTTTGAGGGACGTTTTAGGGTTGATGCCAGCTTTGATTATACCAAAGTAGACAACCTAAATATGTTAGATTGGTATAAAGTATCGACTGAGCAACCATACTCTGAACTTGCTACTCACTTACTGCACCCAGAAGCGCCAGATTCATTGTTTGCTTGGGGAGACTTCAATACTATTTTTCAGCGGACTGAGTATGTTGAAAATTATGCATTGATGCCTTACGCAAGACAGATGCTTAAAGAAAAGCCTGCCTTGGCGTTAGAGTTTGACCAAAAAATACGTGAGGACAAGCAGTTTGCAAATGACCCACAAGCGCGCCTAGATTGGCTTTATGAGCGTACGCCATTTTATGATCAAGCTTATTTAAAATACCCAATTCTTATGAGCTTTGAGCAATCTGAACAAGGACAGTAATATGAAAGTAGTGACAGTTCCGGTGACTGGTTTTGCACAAAATTGTCGTATTATAATTTGCACCGAGAGTAATCAAGCTGCATTAATTGATCCCGGCGGTGATAAAGAAAAACTTATCACTGAGCTGACGAAATTAAAATGTAAAGTGGTTGCGGTATATCTTACTCATGGGCATTTAGATCATGTTGGCGCCGCTAAAGAACTAGCTGAGCATTATGATGTTGAAATTATCGGCCCGCATATTGATGATCAATTTTGGTTTGATGCACTTCCTATGCAAGCACAAATGTTCGGTTTTAATGCTATCGAACCATTTTATCCTACAAAGTGGTTATGCCACGGCGATACGATAGAGGTGGGTCAACTATCGCTTTCTGTTCGCCACTGCCCAGGACATACACCAGGCCATGTTGTGTTTTACCATGAACAGTCACAGCAGGTAGTTGTCGGCGACGTAATTTTTCAAGGTTCAATTGGACGCACTGACTTCCCTAAGGGTAATAGCAGTCAGTTAATTGAATCTATTCAGTCACAAATACTTACGCTGACTGATGATGTTGTTATCTTAGCGGGTCATGGTCCAAACACTACGGTAGGCCATGAGCGAAAAACAAACCCTTTTATCAGTGGTAAGTATGGCTAAAATTGCAATTTCATTGCATAAGTAGTAGAAAATAAGCAGACTGTTTTTTAAATCAGTTATATAATTTAACCCATAATCTTAAAGAAAAAGAAATAAAATGTCTCTTAACCAAGTAGATCGCCAAATTTTGGCATTATTACAGCAAGATGCTAGCTTATCAACGGCAGAGATTGCCGATAAAGTTGGTTTGTCTCAATCGCCATGTTGGCGTCGTATTGCTAAGCTTGAGCAAGATGGCTACATCAAAGGTAAAGTTGCTTTGCTTGATGAGAAAAAGCTTGGCTTTGATATGTTAGTCTATGCCCATGTTCGTTTATCAAATCACGGCAGAACAAACTTAGCTGAGTTTGAACGATTAATTATGAGCTACGACGAAGTCACTGAGTGTTACAGTATGGCTGGTACAATGGACTTCATGCTTCGTATTATCTCTAAAGGTATTGAAGGCTATGAGCAATTTGTTCGCGATAACCTGTTAAACCTAGAGTTTGTACAAGAAGTTCATTCTAATGTCACTATGACGTGTGTTAAACGTAGTACGTCTTTACCACTTTAGTTTTTATTTACTACGATTGATAACAGTTAAAAACGGTTAGTACTTCACAGTACTGACCGTTTTGTTGTTAATAATTGTTAACTTTTCTGCTTTTTGCTAGAATTGCGCGCCTTGCCGAAACGTATTCACTACAAAGAGGAACTTAATGTTTAACTTACTCAGCAAAGCGCCAAGCTCTGCTAAAAATGATATTTTATCTGGCTTGACGGTCGCACTGGCATTGGTGCCTGAAGCTGTAGCATTCGCTTTTGTTGCTAATGTAGAACCTTTAGTCGGTTTGTATGCTGCCTTTATTGTTGGTTTGATCACCGCTATTTTTGGTGGCCGTCCAGGTATGATTTCTGGTGCTACCGGCGCATTAGCCGTTGTAATGGTAAGTTTAGTATTAGATCACGGAGTTGAATATTTATTTGCGACCGTGCTTTTAATGGGCATTCTGCAGGTCTTAGCGGGTGTCTTTAAACTTGGTAAATTTATTCGCATGGTTCCGCATCCTGTTATGCTCGGCTTTGTTAATGGTCTAGCTATCGTTATTTTCTTAGCTCAACTTGGTCAGTTCAAAGTACCTGATGGCATGGGAGGGCAGCAGTGGATGGAAGGTCAAGCCTTGTATATTATGCTTGGCTTAGTGGCACTTACAATGGCAATTATCCATTTTTTACCTAAACTGACTACGGCTGTGCCTTCTTCATTAGTTGCAATTGTCACAGTTACAGGATTGGTAATTGGTTTTGACTTAGAAGCGCGTACCGTTCTTGATTTCTTAAAAGGTATGACGGGTAATGAGCAAGCAACTATTGCCGGTGGTTTACCACAATTCCACATCCCTATGGTGCCATTTAACCTAGAAACATTAAAAATTATTTTCCCTTATGCGCTTGTTCTTGCGGCAATTGGTTTAATCGAGTCATTACTAACATTAACCTTAATTGACGAAATAACAGAAACACGTGGTCACAGTAACAAAGAGTGTATCGGTCAAGGTGCTGCGAATATTACCTGCGGTTTCTTTGGAGCGATGGGCGGTTGTGCGATGATTGGTCAGTCAATGATTAATATTAACTCTGGTGGTCGTTCACGTTTATCTGGTATCAGTGCTGCATTATTGCTGCTAGCGTTTATTATTTTCGCTGCAAGTCTAATTGAAATGATCCCACTGGCTGCACTTGTCGGTGTTATGTTTATGGTTGTTCTTGGTACGTTTGAATGGGCAAGCTTTAAGATGATGAAGCGTGTGCCTAAGTCTGATGCCTTTGTGATTGTTCTTGTATCGGGTGTAACGGTAGTTACTGACCTTGCTATTGCGGTATGTGTTGGTGTTATTGTATCGGCACTGGTATTTGCTTGGCAGCATGCAAAACATATTTACACAAACAATTATATTGATGAGCAAGGCTCAAAAGTATACGAACTTCATGGTCCATTATTCTTTGGTTCAGTGAAAAACTTCGCTGAGTTATTTGATGTTAAAAATGACCCTGAAGATGTGATCATCGAATTTAAGCATAGCCGAGTAGCAGATCACAGTGCGATTGAGGCAATTGATAACTTAGCAGATAAATATGCTAAAACGGGCAAGAAATTGCACTTACGCCACTTGAGTCCTGATTGTATCCAACTTCTACATAATGCGCGTGATTTAGTTGAAGTAAACGTGATCGAGGATCCGCATTATAAGGTAGCTTCTGATAAGTTAGCTTAAATAGACAATGTTTAAAAAGCGAAGGCGGCTGTCGTCTTCGCTTTTTTTATACCTGAATTATGCGTTAAGGCTATAAAAAATTAAGATAGGCGGCAGTGCTTTGTATAACAGTCTATCGGTATAATAACTATAAGTTTGTAAGGTAACTTGATATTTTGAATTGGCAATCATTAGTTGATAATCGACAACGTTTTTTCTGGGTTTTGCAAATTGCAGGCTGGATAGGGTATGCGTTAGTTAATTACATCGGCTCTAAAGTATTTGAAATGCGTGATATTTACGTGTTTGTCATTGTATTAAATGCTTATGCTGGTTGTTTAATGACAGTGCCTTTACGCTACATGTATCGCAAAGTGTGGAATGCTTCGCCTTGGGTACTCATGTTAGTAGTATTTGGTGCCTCTTATTTAACGGGCACACTTTGGGCTGTAGTACAAAAATTTAATTTATGGGAGATATATCGCCACGGTTATCGCCCAAATGAGTGGTTTTATTACTTTCAGCAAGGTTTAGATTCAGTCTATATTATCCTTTGTTGGAGTGGATTATATTTTGGTATTAAGTATTACCAGTTATTGCAAAGTGAACGTCAAAAGGCTTTAAAAGCGACAACAATGGCTCACGAAGCACAACTTAAGATGCTACGCTATCAGCTTAATCCGCACTTTTTATTTAATACGCTTAATGCAATCTCTACACTTATTTTGGTTAAAGAGAATAAAGATGCTAATTTAATGGTGTCTAAATTAAGTGATTTCTTGCGTTATACACTCAATACAGATCCAATTAAAAAAGTTCCATTAGAGCAAGAAATTCATGCATTAATGCTGTACTTAGAAATTGAGAAAGTACGCTTTGATGAGCGTTTACAAATTAACGTTGATGTAAGCGAACAAGCAAAAAAAGCCTTAGTACCAAGTTTAATTCTCCAGCCGTTGATCGAAAACGCCATTAAGTATGCGATAGCACAACTCAACGAGGGCGGGGTCATTGATATTAAGGCACAAGTTTTTGCAAATGAATTATTATTGGAAGTAGGCGATAATGGTCCTGGCACTGAGCTTAAAAATGGTCAGCTTGTTAATTCTCAAGGGGTTGGTATAGCTAACACTCAGGATCGATTAAAAACACTTTATGAGAACAACTACTCGTTTGTTCTCTCTGACAATACGCCAAGTGGATTAAAAGTAAATCTGCGCGTTCCGTTTGAAAAGGCTGTTAAGAAATGAGCAAAATTAGAACTTTGATCGTTGATGATGAACCGCTTGCAAGGAAAGGCTTAGCCGTTCGACTTTCTGAATTTGAAGACATAGAAGTAATTCGTTTATGTAGCAATGGTCAAGAAGCAATAGATGAGTGCTTATCAGGGAATATAGAACTGGTATTCTTAGATATTCAAATGCCAAATATGAATGGTTTTGAAGTGGCCCGCGCTTTAAGCGAAAGTGTTAATCCATTGCCTGCCATTGTGTTTGTAACTGCGTTTGATCAGTTTGCGGTAAAAGCATTCGAGATTCATGCATTGGATTATATTCTTAAACCAGTCGATGACAACAGACTAAAACAGGCGGTAGAAAAAGTGCATACTTATTTAAAAACACAACAAGATAACGCCCATAAGAAGAAACTAGCAAGCTTTGTGGCTGGTATTACTGGCAACAATTGTGAAGAGATTTTGAAAAAGCTTGCGACAGGCGATAGCCTTGCAGATCGTCGTTATCCTGAATCACTGGCAGTAAAAGAGCAGGGCGAAATTGTTCGTGTTCCTGTTGTTACAATTCAATGGGTTGATGCTGCAGGTGACTATATGTGTTTACATTGCCAAGATGGCCAAACTCATATCTTACGTAAAACCATGAAAGAGCTAGAGCAAGAGTTAGATCCGCAACTGTTTGTTCGTGTTCACCGCAGTGCTATTGTTAACACCAAACAAATTAGTAAGCTCGTCACTCAGGTGAGTGGGGAGTACTTGTTAGTTCTCGATAATGGACAAGAGTTAAAAGTAAGCCGCAGCTATCGTGACAAAGTAAAAGCTGCACTAGCAAGTTAATAAGCTTTCATAATCAGTTAAAGACAAAAAAGGCGCAATCAATGCGCCTTTTTTAATCAGTGATTGCAACAGTTTAAACTGTCACAATCTTCATTGTATTGGTAGCACCAATAGTTTCCATCGCATCACCGTGAGTTAAAATCACAGTATCTCCGGTGCTTAAAGAACCAAGTTCTACTAATGTATTGAGTGCTTCGCGAACCATATTTTCATCTTCACACTTAGTTGAATCAAAAAACACAGGGTAAACACCGCGATACAATGCAGTTTGACCTAAAGTGCTAGCGTGACGTGATAATGAGTAAATTGGTAAGCCAGAACTAATGCGCGACATTAATTTAGCTGTGCTACCTGATTCAGTCAGTGTCACAATCGCTTTTACAGAATCAAGGTGGTTGGCTGCATACATAGCAGACAGTGCAATTGATTCAGCATTAGATGAAAAGCGGCTGTCTAAACGGTGCTTAGAAACGTGAGTTTCTTTTTGAGACTCAGCACCTAAACATACGCGGGCCATAGTAGCAACGGTTTCTTCAGGGTAGTCACCAGCTGCTGTTTCAGCAGATAACATTACTGCATCAGTGCCATCTAGAACCGCATTTGCAACGTCCATAACCTCAGCGCGTGTTGGCATCGGGTTATCAATCATTGATTCCATCATTTGCGTTGCTGTTACCACAGTACGGTTTAGTGAACGTGCGCGGCTAATAATAAGCTTTTGTTTACCAACAAGGGCAGCATCACCAATCTCAACACCAAGGTCGCCACGAGCAACCATAACAGCATCAGAAGCAAGTACGATATCATCAACTGCTTCAACTGTTTCTACAGCTTCTGCACGTTCGATTTTGGCAAGAAGCTGCGCGTTAGAACCAGCAGCTTCTGCTAATGAGCGAACATAGCGCATGTCATCGCCACTACGTGGGAATGATACTGCAATATAATCAACACCAATTTCTGTGGCTGTGATTAAATCTTCTTTGTCTTTATCTGTAAATGCCGGAGCCGTAAGACCACCACCTAAGCGGTTGATACCTTTATTGTTAGAAAGTACACCACCCACAGTTACTGTGGTGTGAACTAAATGACCATCTACGCTATCAACAGTCAATTGGATAAGGCCGTCATTTAATAACAGTAAGTCACCTGATTTAACATCGTTTGGTAACTCTTTATAATCGATACCTACAGCATTTACATCGCCTTGGCCTTTTTCCATTTTTGCATCTAAGGTAAATTTAGCGCCAACTGCTAAGTTTACTTTACCGTCTTTAAACGTAGATACGCGGATTTTTGGGCCTTGTAAATCAGCAAGAATTGCAATGTGCTTGCCTAAACGCTTTGCAATATCGCGAACTGCTTGTGCGCGGTCTTTGTGATCTTGTGCTACGCCGTGTGAGAAGTTCAAACGAACCACATTTGCACCTGCACGAATGATTTTTTCTAAGTTGTTATCGCGATCGGTTGCCGGCCCAAGTGTCGCAACAATTTTAGTGCGTCTTAGCATCAAATTCTCCTGTGCGCTTAAAAATATTAAGCGAATTGATGGTTATCTATTAAAATGTTGTGCTTATTTAATAGCATATAAATGAATCAAATTAAGCTTAATGCAGAATTCATAAGTAAAAAATAATTGTTTTTACGTATGAGTATCTGGCTCTTAGTATTAAATACAGAGTTTACAAAGCATTAATGACGCTATTATGACACCGGTGTCAGGTAGCGTCAATACACATACCTTTTTAAAGGGTATTATAAAAATCTGGTCCGATGCCCTTATTAATTTGATATACTAACCCCAGCTTGCTGCGTGCCTTTTATAGATTTATAGCAAGTTAGCTCGGAAGCTCGCATTTTTGGGCTGCTTGGGTATAATGCGCGCGTATTTATTTTGATTAACTAACCAATAGTTGTTACCGAGGAGGACACTAAATGCAAGTTGCATTAGTAGGGTTAGGCGTTATGGGTAAAAATCTTGCCCTCAACCTGATTGAAAAAGGGCTGACATTAGTAGCTTATGATAAAAACCCAGATGCGGGTGCCGAGTTACTAAGCTGTGCGAAAGCACTAGGTTTGGCAGACCGTTTACATATTGTGTCTGATTTAAATGATATGGTTAGACGCTTAGAGCCGCCTCGTTCGATTCTACTTTTAGTTCCTGCTGGTGAATTGGTTGATAAAGTATGTACAGAGCTTGCAGAAGCAGGCGTTGACTGTGATGACATTATCGTAGATTGCGGCAATAGTAACTATAAAGACGGCATAAGCCGTAAACTTAAATATCAAAACAAATTTGAATTTGCCACTATGGGTATTTCTGGCGGTGCCGAAGGTGCTCGTCACGGCCCAGCTATGATGGCAAGTGGTTCAGAAGGCGGCTGGGAGCGTGTTGAGCCGTGGTTTGAAAAAGTAGCTGCAAGCTATAAAGGTGAGTCATGCTTTGCCCGTGTAGGCCAATCTGCAAGTGGTCACTTTGTGAAAATGGTTCATAACGGTATCGAATATGCGTTAATGCAATTAATTGCAGAAATGTATCAATTATTGCGTTTAGGCACGAATCGTTCACCAAAAGAAGTTGCGGACATTTTCAATGAATGGTCTGAAGGCACATTAAATAGCTACTTACTGTCAATCTCAAGCCATATCTTGAGCCTCGAAACAACAGAAGGTGAACCGCTAGTTGATTTAATCGACAACAAGGTTGGCGCTAAAGGCACTGGTTTATGGACTGCGCAAAATGCGCTAGAGCTTGGTATTGCAGTACCATCATTAGTGGCAGCTGTTCAAGCACGTCACTTAACAAATACTTGTGATACGCATGCTGCTAAAGAAATGACTTACGCTGCTAAAGCAACTGACACAGTTGATTTAGACTTAGCGGAGCTAAAAGATGCATTCACTCTGGCAAGTTTACTTGCTTATCGTCAAGGTTTAGCACTTATCAAAGGTGCGTCACGCGCTCATCAGTGGAAAGTTGATCTTTCTAAAACGCTACAAACATGGCGCGCAGGCTGTATTATCCGTGCTGATTACTTAGACAACGTTGCTGAAGGTGTAGAATTTATTGATTCTATGCAGCGTGAGTCAGCAGCTTTACGTAAAGTGACAGGTGCAGCGGTTGCTTCTGGTCTTGCTTTCCCTGTATTAACAGCAACGCAAACTTACATTGCGACGTTAACAACACCAAGCAATGGTCACCTTGTGCAAGCACAACGAGATTACTTTGGTGAACATGGTATTAAAACCCACAGCGGTGAAATATGCCATTTAACTGACTTAGTTGAGATTGACGAAAAAGTTCGTTAATCATCAAAAAACGAAAAAAGGCACCAATTGGTGCCTTTTTTTAACGGCTTAACTCGCCGCGAAGGTTATCTTGCATCAAGTGTCGAATTGTTTCTACTTCAAGCTTTTGACTAAATAAGTAGTGCAACTTGGTCAAACAGGCTTCTAATGTCATATCATAGCCGCTAATAACACCGCAATTAAGCAAAGCATTTCCTGTGGCATAGCCGCCCATATTCACTTGGCCTTTTAAACATTGCGTTAAATTAACAATCACCATACCGCGCTTACTTGCATCATTCAGAATATCTATAAATGCAGAGTCTTGTGGCGCATTACCCACACCAAAACTCAAGAGCACCAAGGCCTTGATATTGTCGTTTACTAAACTTTTTACCACTTCAGGGCTGATTCCCGGATATAAGTAAAGTACACCAATAGGCTGTGGAGTAATATTGGAAACTTGCAGTGCATTATCAACGTAAGGACTTAGCTGGCCTTTGATAAGTTGAATATTAATTCCTGACAATGCTAAAGGTTCAAGATTCGGAGAGGCAAATGCATCAAAGCCATCAGCATGGGCTTTTGTTGCACGGTTACCACGGAATAATTGGTTATTAAAGAATAGGCTTACTTCAGCAATTGGGTAATTAGCTGCTAAATACATTGCATTGAGTAAGTTGACTTGGCCATCAGAACGAAGCTGCGAAAGCGGAATTTGCGAGCCTGTGACAATTACAGGTTTTGTCAGGTTCTCGAACATAAATGACAGGGCAGAAGCGGTATAAGCCATAGTATCTGTACCGTGCAGAACCACAAAGCCATCATAGTCTTGGTATTTACTTTTGATATCGTCAGCAATTAGTTGCCAGTGGGCAGGTGACATATCTGAAGAATCAATCAGTGGGCAATATTCGTGAATATCAAATAAAGGCATTTCGTCACGATTAAATTCTGCATTATTGACCACAGTTTCGGTTAAAAAACCTTCAGCCGGTACATAGCCTCGGCTCGATTTTTTCATCCCGATGGTACCACCTGTGTAGGCGATATATATACGTTTACGTTTCATAAAAAAGGCCCAGTTAAATAACTGGGCCTAGTATACCTAAAATTGAATTGCTAAGTAACTTATTGAATTACATTACACACCAAACAACGAGCGTATACGCCTTGTGGATCGTTGTAATCTTTAAGATTGTCAATTTCACTACTTAGTTGCTTGATCAGGCTCTGTAAATTAGCTTGTGTAGCCAATACTGATTGTGATGAATCAGACTTAGCAAAGAAGCTTTTAACTGCTGCTGTACCAAAGATATCTTGAAGCATTTGCTCTTGCGGTGTAAGCGATTGTTTGATGGTTTTAACATCATAATGCTTAAGTTTAGCTAGTTCAGCGGCAGCTTCAATTGCATCTTGCTTGTCACCCAGTTTATCAACTAAACCAAGCTCTTTTGCTTGTGTTGCAATCCATACACGACCTTGAGCAATTTTATCTACTTGTTCAGGTGTCATATTGCGCGCTTCAGCCACAACATCTAAAAAGCGTTTATATGCATTTTCAACACTTAGTTGGATAATATCTGCCATTTTCTCATCAAGCGGTCGCGCAATTGAGAAGCCTGCAAGATCTGTTGTCGCAACACCATCTGAATATATACCCAGTTCAGCCATAGTATTTTCAAATGTCATGAACGTACCAAACACACCAATTGAACCTGTAATTGTGCTAGGTGCAGCCCAAATTTCATTGGCGGCTGAGGCAATCCAGTAACCACCCGATGCTGCTACCGAGCTCATAGAAGCAATAACAGGTTTACCAGCAGCTTTCAGAGCTAAAACTTCAGCTCGAATAACTTCAGATGCGAACATACTGCCGCCGCCTGAATCTATACGTAATACCACTGCTTTTACTTTGTCATCTAAACGAGCTTTACGAAGTAGGGCAGCTGTAGAATCACCGCCAATTTCACCGGCTTTGCGTTCGCCATCGACAATAGTGCCTTTAGCAACAACAACCGCTACTTTTTCAGTGATTGGGTTGTCAAATTCAACAGGTGGTTTTACCAATGATAGATATTCACGGAAACTGACTTGCTTAAAGGTCTTACCGGTTTCTTCTGCACCGACTAATTCAATCAGTTGCTGGCGAATTTGCTGTGATGTTTTTAAAGAATCAACCCATTGATTGTTCAAAGCGTACTGACCAGAGTTACCGTCAACGGCCTGCATTTTAGCTAAGTACACATCCATATCTTCATCAAAATTGCTTTCATCGAATGGGCGGCTTGCAGCAACATCTGTTTTATATTCATTCCAAAGTGCTGTTAACCAAACGCTGTTCGCTTCTTTTGCTGCATCAGACATGTCGTTGCGAATAAATGGCTCGACTGCTGATTTATAAGTACCAACACGGAAAATATGCTGTGTTACTTTTAGCTTTTCTAATGCTTCTTTAAAGTAAAGAGGGAACATGCCATAGCCTTCGATACTCACACCACCGTAAGGATGCATTGAGATTTCGTCAGCATGAGCTGCAATATAATATTGTGCTTGAGTGTAATAATAGCCTGTAGCAATAACTTGTTTACCAGCCGCTTTAAACTCATCAATAGCCTTAGTAATTTGCTTAAGTTTATTGATGTGTGCACTAGGCATTTTTTGTAGGTCAAGTAGCATTACAGTGATGCGATCATCATTGGTTGCTTCGTTGATAACTTCGATTACATCATCAAGTAAAATTTCTGATGGTGCTTCTTTGCCCATAGTTGCGTCATTAATCGCAGCTTCTACAGGATCAACGTAAGTTTTTTCTTCAACTATTGGGCCATTTAAGTTGAGGCGCAACACAGTTCCGTCTGCTACTTTTACTTTGTCTTCTTCACCTGTTATTGCAACGAAAAAGAGTATTACTAGTAATAAAAATAAAATGTTTAGGACTAAACGGCGGGAGAAGTTAATCCCAGTCCAAATGCCTTTAAATATCTTTGCTAGCAAAATAAATCCTTAATTCAATACAGCTTTGTAATGACTCATCTTAGCTTAGATTAACTTTAAATTTAACTGTTAAATAGTAACAGAGTGTTTAAAAAGACAATTTGCTACAGAATATTTACTAGCGAAAAGTTGATTATTCTAAGTTATTACCGCAGAATCTATTTCAAGTAGAGGTTCGACCAGTTAACGGGGCACACAATGTTAGAACAAAAATTACAATTAAAGCATACCGAACTTCGTAACCGTTTGGTTATGGGATCAATGCATACCGGCTTAGAAGAGGGATGGCACAACCGTAAACGCTTGCGCGCATTTTATGAAGCACGTGCAAAGGGTGGCACTGGATTAATTATAACTGGTGGTTACAGTCCAAATTTACGAGGTAAGCTATCGCCTTTCGCCTCAACGTTTAACTCGTTTTATGATGTGATTAAACATCGCGCATATACGGATGCAGTGCATCAACATGGCGGAAAAATTTGCTTACAATTATTACATGCTGGCCGTTATGCATATCATCCATTTAATCAAGCACCAAGTGCTATTCAAGCACCTATTAATCCTTATAAACCTAAAGAAATGTCGTTAGGCTCAATAAAAAAGACTATTAAAGACTTTGCAAACTCAGCAAAACTAGCTGAAAAAGCAGGTTACGATGGTGTTGAAATAATGGGGTCTGAAGGCTATTTGATTAATGAGTTCATGGCTAACCATACTAATAAACGTACGGATAGTTATGGAGGTAGCCTTGAAAATCGTATGCGTTTAGCTATTGATATTGTAAAAGCTGTTCGCGCTAAAGTAAGTGAAAAATTTATTATTGTATTTCGCCTATCTGTAATGGATCTGATCCCAAACGGCTCGACACCTGAAGAAGTTAAACAACAAGCGCTTTCACTTGAAAAAGCGGGCGTTGATATCTTTAACACGGGGATTGGTTGGCACGAAGCACGTGTTCCAACAATAGCGAGCATGGTACCACCGGGTGCCTTTAAAGAGGCATCAAAACGTTTAAAAGATACAGTATCGGTACCAGTAATCGCAGTAAACCGCATTAATACACCTGAAATAGCCAATGGTATTTTAGAGGCGGGTGAGTCTGATCTAATTTCGATGGCGCGTCCTTTATTAGCGGATCCTGAGTTTTTTAATAAATACGTAAATAACAAGTCAGAGCAAATCAATATCTGTATTGGCTGTAATCAGGGTTGTTTAGACCATGTATTTAAAAACAAACGTGCGACTTGCTTAGTTAACCCACAGGCTGCTTTTGAATTAGACTATAGCCTTGAAAAAGCGTCATCTTCTCGTTTAGTGCTTGTTGTTGGTGCAGGCCCCGCTGGTCTGGCTGCTAGTTGCTATTTAGCAGAAAAAGGTCATAAAGTGACTCTAATTGAGCGTAAAGAGCAGATGGGCGGTCAATTTAATTTAGCAATGCAAGTACCTGGTAAGGAAGACTTTAACCATACTCTTAATTACTTTACTAATGAGTTAAAACGCTTAAATGTTGATTTAAAGCTAGGCACTGAATTTACAGAAAACATGCTTAACCAATACGATGATGTTGTGTTTGCAACAGGTGTTAGACCTCGTGAAGCAAAAATAGAATGTAACGATGGCAAGCGTGTGTTTGCCTATGATGAAGTGATCCGCGGTGAGGTAGAGCTCGGTAACAAAATAGCGATTCTAGGTGCCGGCGGTATTGGTTTTGATATGGTTGCCTTTTTAAGTGAACACAAAGGGCAAACTATTGAGCAATTCAAAACTCAATGGGGTATTGAATGTGAAGCTGCACCTGAAAAAGATAACCGCCAAATATACATGCTTAAGCGAAGTGCAGGGCGTTTTGGTAGTGAACTGGGTAAAACAACGGGTTGGATCCATCGTCAAGTTGCTAAACAGCATGGTGTAAAGCAAATTGCTGAGTGTCAGTACCTTAGCTTTGACAACCAAGGTTTGAAAATTACTGTTAAAGGTGAAGAGCAAATCTTAGATGTTGATACTGTGATTGCTTGTATTGGTCAGGTTTCAAATACAGAAACATTCGAAAAACAAACAGAAAACGCCAAAGTTCACGTTATTGGTGGAGCCAAATTAGCTGCCGCTATTGATGCGAAACGTGCGATTTTTGAAGCGCTACAAGTCGCTCGTAAAATTTAATTGAAAGTAAACTAGAAAACCCGCGGTCTGTGTGATTAATCTAATTAGTCACGAGACCGCAATGTTGATCACACACTTATTACCTCTTTACCAACGCATCTTAACTAAACTTCAGTTTTTAGATGGACTACCCAGCCTATTTATTCGCTTAATCTTAGCCCCAGTGATGATCATTGCCGGCTTTAATAAACTTGCCTTAAGCGGTGATGTTAACCATTTTTATCAATACTTTTTAGCCTCTGATGATATCGTCGCTTGGTTTGGTAATAGTGAATGGGGGTTAGGCCTACCAATGCCCTCTGTACTGGCCTTTTTAGCAGCATGGACAGAGTTTTTAGGCGGCATTTTGCTGTTATTTGGTCTGTTCACACGTTTAGTAGCAATCCCCTTAATGATAACTATGCTTGTTGCTGCAACGACTGTGCACGCAAGTAATGGCTGGTTTGCTGTTACCCCAACAGATGCGAGTACCAGCCCTGCAAGAGTCCTCAATTGGCTTGCAATTCCTGCAAGTGAAGCCAGTTTGATTAATTCAAAAGAAGCGGGTGAGAGATTAACTAAAATGCGCGAGTTATTAGAGACTCATGGTTATACGGAATACCTGTATGCTAAAGGGAAACCTGTGATTTTAAATAATGGTATTGAGTTTTCAGCGCTCTATTTCGTTATGCTACTAAGCTTATTTTTTTCGGGGGGAGGTCGCTATTTTAGCCTCGATTATTGGCTTGTTAGAAATCGCACTAAGCTCTTTATTGCAAGTGAATATAAATGATAAGCTAGAACTTTAATGCCTTTATAAAATGAGGCGCTGTATTAATGTTTTAATAGGAATTAAATGGACGCTTTAACTCTTTTACAAACTCGACAATCAGATCCACGTCTTATAGCTCCGGGTCCATCAGAAGAACAGCTTGAGATTATTCAAAGAGCTGCAATAAAAGTACCGGATCATGGTTGCCTTGCTCCTTGGCGTTTTATTGTTGTTGAAGGCGATGCTCGGCATAGATTAGGTGATATTTATCATCAAGCTGCAGTTGCTGAACATCAAGATGAGCGCACGGTTAATCGTGCAAAAGAACTACCACTTCGCGCCCCTATGATTATCATTGCCATTGCTGATGTAAAAGAAAACCCTAAAGTGCCACGTATTGAACAAGTTCAAAGTGCTGGTTGTGCAGTGCTTGCCATGCAGCAGGCCGCTTTTGCCCAAGGATTAGGTGGGATCTGGCGCACAGGCTATTTTGCTCAAAGTGAATCAGTCAAAAAAGCTTTAAATTGTAAAATTGATGACGAGATAGTTGGCTTCTTATATTTAGGTACTCCTGAAGTTGATATTAAAAAGCCTATTAGGCATAAACCAGATACTTTTTTTGAGAGACTTTAAAAATTAGGAACTTTTTTATATTTATGCAGTCAGATGCTATTAAGCTTGCATGTGTTAGTTTAATTAATTTAAGCTGCAGTGTAAGAATTATTAGGATGCAAAAAACAAAATAATTATTCTTCAGTGTGTTTTTTAATCGGTTGTTTTTTGTTAACGTAGGGATAGTCTTAAAAAATAACGATAAAGAAGACGAGGACAATGGGAAACTTATTTTTACGAGAAAAAGAAAATTGGTTCGCTTGGTCAATATGGGGCATTATAGGTGCTGCCCTCACTTTTTTTGTGGCTATCTCAACTAGAGCGCCACAATTTCTTGGCTTATCTGCTATTGGGTTTTTGTTGTTACTTACGTGGTGGATGCACAGTACTAAGCGGTTTGATTTTGGTCGCGCTTTTAAAGTTTGTTGTTATGTATTGACCTTAACCTGCTTACCCGCATTTTTATTAGTGATAGTACCAAATAACAATCTAAATAAAATAGACGTTATTGTTCAGGGGGCAGGGTTTGCTCTTATCAGTTTAATTGTCTGTTTTGTCTGCTCAATGATTGCGCGTCGACCTAAACAGTATTACTAAATATGAGTTTTTATTGTTTTTTTACAATTAAGGCTTTACATCGACCACGGTAACTAATATTATGCGCGCCGTACGGAGAGATGGCAGAGTGGTCGAATGCACCGGTCTTGAAAACCGGCAGGGGTTTGTAGCCCCTCTAGGGTTCAAATC
>NZ_CAMZMY010000041.1:0-17226 GCF_947311895.1 Pseudoalteromonas sp. PAR1
AGAACCTAGAGCCTCCGGTAGAGGAAGACGCAGCACCAAACACCCACACCGCGCAGCTGACGGCTGAAAGCTGATAGAACTGTGTTGGGTTTCGCTTAGCTCTACCCAACCTACGCCAGGCTTTAAACTTTCCCCTTTCTAACTAGTAATTCACTACCCAATTTACCCTTTGTTGCAATTTTAATCTTGGTTTAGTACCTGAGCTATGTAAAACTATTTGCGTTTTTAAACCACAATCAGGTGACATGAATGTCTCAAATAAAAGCTTGGAAACTTATTAGCCTGTTTTGTTTGGTAAGCTTGCTTATGGGCTGTGAGTCGAAAGAAGAGCAGCTTAAACAAACAATACAACAATCCATAGAAAAAGCTGAGGTTGAATTAAATCAGCTTGGTACAGCGCTTGATAATGGCTCTTTGCGTAATGCGACGATACTTAAACAATACGGACAGGTGCTTGCTGAGCAGCAGCCGCAACTTTCTGAGATCGCGCGAGTAATTAGTCTTGATGCCACTCGTGAAGGGGCTATCTATACAGGTCTTAAACAACGTTTAGCAGATGTTAAGTCTACTTATCTAATACCCCCTTATGAAGATACCCTTCATCAACTTGATCTTATTCGTGATGCTGCCAAGCCATCTTTATTTCAGGATGCGCTGACTGATCCTATTAATATGCTTGCCGATATGTCGCAGGGCTCACTAGCGCGGGTTGGTGCAATTAGTGAAGCAGCTGAAGGTGAAAGCGTTGGTAACCAATTAGTTGGCAACCCTAACTATGGGCAGTGGCAAACTAATAGCAGCGGTACCAGCTTTTGGGTTTGGTATGGAATGTATCGCATGTTGGGTGATGTATTTGACCGAGTTGAATATGGTCGCTGGAGCCGTCATAGAAAGTACAGTTATTACAATGACTATGGCCGTTACCGTTATTCGAGTCCAAAACAGATTAAAGCACAACAGACTGTAGAGACGCGAACTCGTCAGTCTTATCAACGCCAAGGTAAACAATTCACTAGTCCGTATGCCACTAAGCGCAGTGGTGCATCTGGATTAAGCCGTAGCAGCTATACGCCGCCACGCACACGTAGTAGCTATGCTTCTAGCAGTAGTTACAGTAAAAGCTCTGGGTCATTACGCAACAGCTCGAGCAGAACATCACGTGGCATTAGCCGCGGTAAGTAGTGAAAAGAATAACCACCGGAGTTACAACATATGTATGAATTTAATGGAATAACAACTTGGTCGTTGCAAGCTTTAGCAATCGACTTTGCAATCATTATCGCTTTATTTGTCAGCCTAAAATTTATCAAAGGCTGGGTATCTAACTTACACGCTAATGATGAAATAACTGAGCGTGACAATTTTGCTTTTGGTATTAGTTTTGCTGCGGGGCTTGTGGCACTGGCAATTGTTCTTAGTGGTGTAAGCAGCGGCTCATTTGCACCGACCTTACATCAAGAAGCATTACAAATGCTAGGTTATGGTGTGATGGCAATTGTGCTTATTAAGCTTGGTCATTTCTTCCAAGACAAGGTAGCGCTTCGTAAAGTGAGTCTACATGATGAAATCGTAAAAGGTAACGCAACTGCTGCACTGATTGATTTTGGTCATGTAGTGAGTGTCGCTATTGTGATTCGCTCAGCTTTATTTTGGGTGGCAACCGAAGGCTGGCATGGTATTCCAATCGTGATCGCGGCCTTTGCAATTGGCAGCATTGCGATGCTACTGATCAGCCAATATCGAGTGCAGTTATTTAAGCGCACTAATCGCAGTGGTGACTGCTTACAACAGGCGGTTATTGACGGCAACTTAGCGGTAGGTATTCGTTACGCTGGCTTTTTAGTGGGTAGTGCATTGGCATTAACCGCTGCATCAGGTATTGCTCCTTATGCGGCTGACAATATTGTAGCTAGTTTAGGTTACTGGGCATTAAGTGCAGCGGTAAGTTTAGTTGCCTTCATTTTACTACACTTAGTGACTATCAAAATCATCCTATCTGGTTGTGATATTTCAGACGAAGTGAACCGTCAGAAGAACGTAGGTGTAGCCGCTATTTCAGCAGCGGTTTCATTTGCGATTGGTTCGACTATGGCAACCTTGTTAGGTGCCTAATTAGTGTCTACTACAACAAGCGCCCCAAGTAGAGCCAATCTACTTGGGCATGATTTCCTATTAATATCTGTTATGGCCGTACTCGCTGGGTGCGGCCTTATTTATGAATATCTTCTATCTCATTATGCAGGTCGTGTCTTAGGCTCGGTCGAGAGTGCCATTTATGCCATGATTGGCACCATGATTGTAGCAATGGGGATCGGTGCATTTTTAGCGCGTTGGTTTAAAGATGCATTTACTGCTTTTGCTTGGCTTGAGAGCATTATTGCTTTGGTCGGCATGGGCTGTATTTTAGCGATTGCGAGTGTAATCGCTGTGAGTTATTCATTACCACATATCTTCTCTGAAATTTTTAACCTGCCTCCAGATACCGTACTTAACGGCTACGTGTTTGAAAAGCTGCAAGAGTGGTCGCGTTTCTTGCCCTATGTGTTTGGTCTATTACTTGGGCTATTAATCGGTATGGAGATCCCGCTAATTGCGCGTATTCGTCAGCAAGTCTACGGGCGCTTTTTAGAAAACAATGCGGGTACCATTTACGGGGCAGATTATATTGGTGCCGGTGTCGGTGCTGCTATTTGGGTGAGTATTATGCTTGCGATGCCAATTATGCAAGCAGCAGCTTGGACGGCATTATTTAATATTATTGCCGGTCTCGTGTTCTTATGGCGCTATCATCAACATGTTCGCTTCGCTAAGCTACTGTTAATTTGTCATGGACTGTTGTTGGTGTTTTTTGCGTTTGTGCTTGTGCTTGGCACTAGCTGGATGAAAAACCTAAGTAATGTTTTATACAAAGATAAAGTCATCTACTCGCAAGCAACTAAGTATCAGCACTTGGTGTTAACTGAGCGTTTGAGTCGCAATCAGCCGAATGCAATTACTGATCTTTATCTAAATGGCCGTTTACAGTTCTCAAGTGTGGATGAGCAAATTTATCATTCAATGCTTGTCTATCCTGCCATGTTGGCTTCAAATCGCCACGACCGTGTACTGATCATCGGCGGTGGTGACGGGCTGGCACTTCGTGATGTTTTGAAGTGGCCTGTAAAGCATGTCACCTTGGTTGATTTAGATGGTCAACTGTTAAACTTATTTGGCAATGATGTAGGTGACTATGATGCGCCAGAAGAGATCAGAACACGTTTAACAAGCCTTAATAATCACTCTATGAGCGATCCTCGCGCTGATATTCGTATTGCAGATGCATTTTTAGAAGTCGAAGCAATGCTTGCTAAAGGTGAGCGTTTTGACACTATTTTGATTGACCTACCAGACCCTAATCACCCTGATCTCAATAAGATGTACAGTGATTATTTTTATAATCATGTGCGTCAGCTATTGGCGCCTGACGGGGCTGTGGCTGTGCAATCAACATCGCCTTATCATGCGAAGAAAGCATTTTTGAGTATTGCTAAAACAATGAAAGCAGCTGGTTTTGGTTATGTTGAGCAATACCAGCAAAATATTCCTTCGTTTGGTCAATGGGGTTGGACAATCGCGACCACTGCTGGCAAATCAGCAAGTCAGCGAATTCGTGAAATTAACGAATTACCCGTGCCATCTCGTTGGGTAAGTAAAGAATATTTATTGGCTTCTTTTGTATTTCCGAATCATTTTTTTGAACAAGTAAACACGATTGAAGTCAATAGATTAGGTTCTGGAACCTTATATGATTATTACCGTCAAGCGTGGCAAGTTGAAACCGAATTGTACAAAAATTGATATTTTATAGTTGACATAATATGTCGGCTATGCAAATCTTAACTCAGACATAATATGTCAAAACGTAAAAAGGTGAGACATGGAATTAAATGAACTATCAATCAAACTGGCTTCTTTTGAAACGGAAGGTGTGAGCTTTGAGTCTTTCTTGATTGCCAACGAAGGTGAGCAAGATGTGTTACAAGTTATCGTCGATGGGAATGATGAGTTACCTATCTTTGTTACTCAAACAGAAGAGCAATTACTGTGTATTAGCTACCTGTTTGCTGAAGACGAAGTACAAGCAGATATGCGTAATGAGTTAAACGAAACGTTACTACGTTTAAATGTACCAATTCCATTAAGCGCATTTGCAAAAATTGATGATAAGTACGCTATTTTTGGCGCCTTATCGGTTAATTCATCGTTTGATGATATTACCCATGAGTTGGTAACACTGGCAGACAATGCGATTGATGCGCTTGAAGCCGTGACCATTTATTTAAACGATTAATTAGCAATTTCTGGAGTTAAGATTATGAGTATTTTAAAGAAACTATTTACAGCTGTACGTGGTGGCGCTCGTGAAGCAGGACAAGCAATTGTTGATGCAAACGGTATCCGTATCTTTGAACAAGAAATTGCTGATGCACAAAATGCCTTACAACGCGCTAAGAAAAGCCTGACTGAAGTAATGGCAAAAGAGATGCAAACGAAACGTAAAATTAGCGCACTAGATGCATCAATTGCTGAACATGAGGCGTATGCAGGCCAAGCGCTTGAAAAAGGCAACGAAGCTCTTGCATTAGAAATTGCTGAAAAAATCGGTGATTTTGAAGCTGAGAAAGCAGAGCACGAAGAAGTGTTAGCTGGTTTTAGTAACCACATTGTGCAACTAAAGCAGCAAGTTAAAGAAGCTGAAAAGTCGATTAAAGAAAACCAACGCCAACTAACGATGGTTAAAACGACAGAAAGTGTGCAGCAAGCAACAATGGCTGTAAACAGCACGCTAAATACGAATAGCTCATCAATGACATCAGCACGTGAGTCTCTAGAGCGTATTAAACAACGCCAGCAAGACCGCCAAGACCAGTTAGGTGCGGCTAAGCAATTAGAAGCTGACACTAACGGCGATGATTTAAAAGCGAAAATGGCTGAAGCGGGTATTGGTGATACGAGCCCGAAAAGCGCGGATATTTTGGCGCGTATTAAAGCAAAACAAAATAGCTAATCAGTTAACGGAAAGACAAAAGGTAACCCACGCACTGGGTTACCTTTTTTACTTCAACAAGGAGTCAGCCAATGTTTAACTTTTTTAAATCTAAAAAAGCTCCAGAGCGTCAGCTTACTGATCCAAGCCAATTACTCGTTGGTGATATGTTAACTGTGATTGATTCGTTTGCTTACCCAAGCTGGTTAAAAGGACAGACTTTGCGAGTTACTGATGTGCAAACGTATCAGTATCAACGTAGTGCAGAGTATGAGTTGGTACTCGAAAGCGAATCGGGCCAAGTGGTGTTTTTGCAAATCGAGTCAGATGACGGTGAACAGTGGGCACACTTTGCGATCAAAATTCAACGCGATGATGTTGATGAAATTTTTACTCTTGATGAGTTCGCTCGTATTTTTGATGAAGACGAATTAACGGCAATTAATGTACAAAATAGCCCAGAACGTTTTAGTCACTTTTTGGCATCGAGCTACAAACAAACAGAAGCACCTTATGTGTGTTATTTCCATAATAAGGACTACCGTAATAAGCCTTTACCTCGCTATGAAGACGAGGGCGGTGAGCCGTGTGAAATGATCTGTTTAAGCTCTGATGATGAATCGCATAGTTTAAATATTGAAATTTGGGAAGGCGGTGAAACAGAGGTATCACTGACGTTAACCAGACCAATTAGCGATATTGTTGACTTATTTCCTGGGGATGCCAAGTGAGTGATGCAAAAGCTAAGTGGCAGCGTCAGGATCAAGCAGTTAGAGCCACACAAATGGCGTTTGATTTAAGCTCTGAAGTGCAAAAATCAATTAAGAAGCAAGCCATTGACCAAGAGCTTACGCCATCAGATATGATACGTAAGATTTTGGAGCTCGACGTTAAGTCGAAAAAAACCAGACAGCGTTTATCGTTTAACTTAAATGATGAAGAAATTGCCCTATTGGCTGAGCGGTTTGGTGTTGCTGCTGATGATAAGCGAGCTGTGAAACAGCGTGTGGCAGAACTACTCATTGCGCACAGTAAAAAAAGCTAAGGTTTTGCCTTTACTTCTTTAAGCCCTTACACTGAGACTAGATGTTTTAAAGAAGTGACATGACTTTGGATATTATTTTACTTGCGTATTTAGTTATTTTTGCATTATTTGGCACTGCAGCAAGTTACTTTGTTCGCTACATTTACGCTTACTGGGTGCATAATACAATGCAGGTAAAGTACATTTATAAGGCCGGGATTTGTATCATCAGCGTGGTGATAGTATCCGGCCTTATTGCATTGTTTACTTAATCTCGATTGCTTGGCACTGCTGTGAAATACACAGTGATTGTACCGGCAGGACAGGAGAGCAATCGTTAACGGTTAATGCTTGCTCAGATGACTTCTCAGCCGCTGTAATTCGCTCTGCAAGTTGCTCCGCTTGTTCTTGTGCGGTGTTTAACGTTGAATAGACCACATAGCGACTTGGGCCACCACATGCTCGTTCACCGACTTCTAACACCTTACATTGAAAGCTTGCATTACAGCTATTATTACTAACGATATCGTTCAGCTGATCATTTAAATCACCTAAATCAACGCGTGCAGAACTACCTGACGTTGTTGTTTCACAACCAGTTAAAGCAATACTTGCTAACACAGTTGTGGTGATGAAAAGTTTCTTAAAAGTCGATGAACGAACCATTATTGCTTATTCCTTAGTATACACTTGCCGCTGAGCCTTCGATTCTAACACAAGTATTCTCAGAACACTGCGCACCCGGTGCGGTTAGATGCTGACAAATACTCATCATGTCGTTTGCTGCGTTAAATTGCTTTTCAAGGGCGGTGATGTCTTTTGCAAGTTTTTCAACCTCAGCAGTGTTAGCTGTTTTGCTTGAATAAACAATGAAGCTACTTGGCCCACCACAGGCGCGACTACCAACAGGTAATACTTTACATTGGCTGCTGTTGTCACAGCTTGGATCATCGATTAGCTGTTTAAGTTGTTTGTGGGCAGAGCTAATAGTGGCTTTATCTGGGGCTGCTTTGCTCACTTCTTCAGCGTTTTTTATTTCAACGGCTTTTGGCGCCTCGACAAGTTTATTGCTGGTTGCCGTTGATTCGGCTTGCTCATTATTGTCCGAACACGCAGTTAATAACACAGGAAATAAAATTGCCAATAGAGGATAGCGCATAACATACCTAAAAATCGTTGAATAAGTACTCACTATCATACACATTGCTCAAAGTGGAGCAATAAAAACGTTAGCTTTCAGTAAGTAGCTCTGTATTCACAGAGCTACAGTAGGATAAAAGTTCTATAAACCACCTTGGGTTAGTTTGGCAGGGTCAAGTAATTCACTCAATTCTTCGCGCGAAATATCAGTATGCTCTGCAGCAACATCAATAATAGGGCGACCTTCTTGGTAAGCTAATTTGGCAATTTTTGCCGCTTTGCTATAGCCGATCACCGGATTAAGTGCGGTAACCAGAATTGGGTTTTTAGCGAGCGCTTTATCAACATTGCTTTGGTTTACTTTGAAGCTGGCAATCGCTTTATTTGCCAGTGCTTCACTGCTATTTGCCAGCAGTTCAATACTTTGCAAAATGTTTAGGGCAATCACAGGTAGCATCACATTGAGCTCAAAATTACCTGCTTGACCAGCCACTGTAATGGTGGCGTCATTACCAATGACTTGTGCGCTGACCATAGCGGCAGCTTCAGGGATCACTGGGTTTACTTTACCCGGCATAATTGATGAGCCTGGTTGTAAAGCTTCAAGCTCAATTTCACCAAGGCCAGCAAGAGGGCCTGAGTTCATCCAGCGTAAGTCATTGGCTATTTTCATTTGTGCTACAGCAAGTACCTTTAGCTGACCTGACAGCGCAACAATGGCGTCTTGTGATCCTATGTTGTAAAAGAAGTTTTTGCTTGGGCTAAAGCGAATACCGACATTCTCACTCAAGTGTTGGCAAAACTCACCGGCAAACACAGGGTCGGCATTAATACCGGTACCTACGGCTGTGCCACCTTGCGCAAGTTCACAAACTCGCTCAAGTGCTTGGCGAATCCCAGCCATTGCATGATCCACTTGTAACTGCCATGCAGCCAATGTTTGTGCAAAACTCACAGGCATTGCATCCATTAAATGAGTGCGGCCAGTTTTAACAATATGGCCCACTTCGGCTTGTTTGTTTTGAAGGCTTTGACTGAGTTTATCGAGTTTAGGAAATAGTTCATAAATGATGTTAATGGCGCTACTTACCGCAATCGCAGTAGGGATCACATCATTTGAGCTTTGTCCCATGTTCACATCATCGTTGGGGTGAATGGTTTCGCCTGCAAATTTACTCGCTAGTGTTGCAATAACTTCATTGGCATTCATATTTGAGCTAGTACCTGAGCCGGTCTGAAATACATCAACTGGAAACTCTGAAAAATGTTTACCGTCGATGATCTCTTGGCATGCTTGCTCAATTGCTTTTGCTTTACCTTGGCTCAAATGGCCTAAAGCTGCATTGCTTTGCGCGGCAGCTTGTTTAATGTAGGCAAGGGCGGTGATAAATTGCTTAGGCATGGCTAAGCCACTAATTTTAAAATTATTGATAGCACGTTGCGTTTGAGCTTGATACAAAGCATTGGCAGGGACTTGTAGTTCACCCATGCTATCTGATTCGGTTCTAAATTGGCTCATAAACACTCCTAAATCGGGTTAAATTCTTGGCTGAGAAGGCACGCTTCTCGCTCCAAACTGAAATACTTTTCAATACAGTTATGAGTTTTGTAGTAACGCTTTAGCGCAAGTTGCGGTTTATAAAGCTGGGCCAAACATTGTTTACGAATTGCATTATGCACTAATGAATCACACATCTTTTCAAGTAGTTCATGAAAGGTGCGTCTTAGATACAGCTCTTGCAAAATAAAGTTGTGATGTTTTTCGTAATAGCGTGCAATGTTCAAACCCGCTTCAACATAGTTAGCAACAAGTGCTGGGGCATGTAGCCCTGGTCTTTGGCAAACACATTTCATTTGCCGCTGATACTGGAGCATAGCATTGTGAGAGTGCATAGAAAAACCGATTAGCTGTAATGATAATAGTTATCATTACAGCTAATCGGTTTTAGTGCAAGTCTTATCTAGTGAAGCTAAGACTGAATGGATTAACTGTGTGTGATTAATTGTAGCCGAGAATAAAAATCTGGTCTGTTTCATGTTTTTTCGGCGCCTGTACATTTTCTTTGTTACATTGAGAAAGAAGGTCGATAACGGTTGCTCTGTCGTCACAACTAGTTAAGGCGGCTTTTTCGCTTTCAGCACGTTCGCTGGCTGCAAGTGCTGCATCTACAGCGGTGTAGGGTGAGATATACATAATGTTGCTCCTATTGATTAATTCACTTATGAAATAGCATAAGCTGTACCAATATTGATAAAAATAGATAAGCTTTTGAATTTGTTGTTTTTATATTTTTATCTAATAAATTACCCGCGACTTTAGTGATTATTTTTGCTTTACTGTTGTGCACTAATTACCAAACATGGTGCATTAATTTGTATGGATAAACCCTTCTCTCAAGCCTGTGAAAACAATAAGTCACCTATTTTAAAGGTATTAAAAGAGTTCTTTTCTGATGTAACGAATGTATTAGAGGTTGGCTCAGGTACCGGGCAACATAGCGTGCATTTTGCAACGCATTTAGCACACTTGCAGTGGCATTGTAGTGATCGTGAGGTTAATCACCCTGGGATATTACAATGGCATCAAGAAGCTGCACTAACTAACTTGCATGCACCACTCACACTCGATCTTAATGATCCTTGGCCTGTTGATAAAGTGAATGCTATTTTCACCGCGAATACGATGCACATTATTAGTTGGCCACTGGTGGAGCGCTTTTTTCAAGGGGTAGCAAAGCATTTAGCGCCTAAAGGAAAGTTATGTATTTATGGGCCATTTAAGTATCAAGGTAAGTATACCAGTGCCAGTAATGCTGAGTTTGATGCTTTTTTAAAACAGCAAGATGCTAATAGTGCAATTCGTGATTTTGAAGCGATTTGCCAACTTGCAGAGCAAGCTGGCTTAACCTTTGTTGAAGATGTGCAAATGCCAGCGAACAACCAATTATTGCTGTTTAAACGGCAGTAAGCTTTCGCATTGTGCTTTATAGAGCGCCATATGTTGGCGTTCTCTGCGAATAAAATCATTAATGGCTGCTGCAAAATCACCGTGCTGAATATGATGCAGTGAATAGGTATATACGGGCTTAAATCCGCGACTTATTTTATGCTCACCTTGCGCGCCAGAGTGGAACTGTTTAAGTTTGTTGGCAATGCAGTACTCAATGCCTTGATAGTAGCAAAGCTCAAAGTGCAAACTATCAAGCTCATAATTTGTTCCCCAGTAACGACCATATAAACAATTCTTATCTTTAAAACTGAGTGTGGCGGCAATCACCTCTCCTTGATACTTAGCGAACATTAACACCAGTTTGTCGGCCATGCTCTGCTGTAATAATTCGAAAAAGGCGGTATTCAAATAACCATTGTGGCCTGAGCGCTTCAAATAGGTTTGGCGGTAAAAATGACTAAATTGCTGCATGTGCTGCTTGCTGATGTCAGTACCTTCGAGCCATTCTATGACTATCTGTTGTTCAGTTATTTTAGCGCGTTCTTTTTTGAGCGATTTACGCTTTCTTGCGGTGAGTGAAGCTAAAAAATCATCAAAGCATTTATAGTCTTCATTAAACCACTGAAACTGCACGCCATGACGTTGCATTACGGTGTCGCTAGTTAATGCAGTCGCTTGTTGCTGGTGGCAAAAATTTATATGCCAACCTGACCAGCCTAACTGCGCTGCTGTTGCTGTGAGTATGTGCTGAATGTAAGCAAAGACTTCAGCGGGGGCTACATAGTTAATACTAACTCTTTGCCCTGCAATAGGCGTGAATGGTACGCCACACAGCCATTTAGGGTAATATTCTAAGCCATGCTGTTGATAAGCTTCAGCCCAAGCCCAGTCAAATACATATTCACCATAAGAATGATGTTTTAGATACCCCGGTAGTAAGGCTATGACCTGTTCTTGCTGGTAAATTGCTAAGTGCATGGGTTGCCAGCCCGACTCTTCACTCACACAGCCCGTTTGTTCTAAAGCCGCTAAAAAAGCGTGATCAGTAAAGGGTGTATCATCAAAAAATGACTGCCAAAGTGCGGCATCAATCTCGCTTATTTGATTAAACCAGCGGTGACTAAACTCACTCATTGTGCAGCCGATTCTATATCTTTGATGAAGTTGTTTATATGCATAGCTAGCTTATCGAAATAAGGGTTAAACGTGAGTCGTGCAAAGGGTTTGTGTGCTTGTAAATTTTCGACTGTGCGCTCACCCATCACGATGTCTTTTTGGTATTTGCAGGCTGTATAAAGTTTATCGTCATCTAAGTAGCTGCCGCAATTGCGATACGAAGCTTTACGGCCATAGTAAGGATTACTGGGTTTATTAACGATACTAATGTGTGACATCCCTTTGATCTTTTTACAGTCATCGGTATCGCAGTCATCACGGATTATGTGGTAATCAGCAGGAAAGTTGGCTGGAATATTATCGTCGTTACCGTAGTAAACTAGCCGATCAAGCTGGTTATTTTTACGCGCTTTTGGGTCGTGCAGTTTAGCTAGTAATTTAAAGGTCGCTTGATTATCTATTGTAGTGTCAACATCACTAAAGGTGCTAAATATTGCGACATTCGGCAGTTGACGATAACGAAGCTCATCAAGGCTAATACGGCTCATTGCTTCGTGGCTAGCTGAAGCTGCACTAAATGGAAACGACTCATACTTAGCAAAATCCAGATCCGCGTCTTTATCAATCCAATTAACAAATGGAATTGCATCGACCCATTTGGCCAACCAACCGTTTTTATTGTGTGGCTCACTTGCTGGTGAAAACAACATCGCAGCAGTAATTTTATTATCAACAGGAGCTTGAGTTAAGTAATCAACAACCAGTGCTGCACCCGTTGAGTAGCCCCCTAATATTACCTGATCAAAGTCTTTTAATGTGCGCTCAATGGCATACACACTGGCTTTTCGCCAATCATCAGCATCAACCTCTTGCAAAGCTGCTGCGGCAGTACCATGCCCCGGCAGTAAAATTGTGCGAACTGTATAACCTTGTTGATAATACACCTGTGCAAGGTCATGGTAGGTAAATGGAGAGTCGGTTAAACCATGGATTAAAAGTACAGCTTTGCGGCTATCGGCCTGTTTAAGTTCGAATGGGCTAATTAAATCGGCAATTGTTGCGTTAGCAGGTCGAGAACCTTGTGCAACAAGTTGCTGATAGGTATCGGTATAAACTGGGCATGGTAAGTTCGCTCGCGGATTTTCACTGCTAATTTCAAGGTAAGCAGCGGTTAAATAGTCACTAAATGCTTGCTCGATATTATAGCTAAAGGTGCTATGGCTGCGTGGTAATGGCTCTCTAAACAGTCCTTCGCGCTTACTTTTCATCATCAGTTTTTGGTCTTCAAGCTGAGAAAGGCAGGTTTGCTGCTGTGCCATTAATGGGCTGCTAAATAGTCCACTGATGGACAAAGAGATAGCAACTAAGTTTATGAATTTCATATTTTAAGCGTCCTTTTAAAGCCTGTTTTTAGCTTATCGAGTTATGTTTTATTTGCAAGCAAGCTGCGTCAAGCTAGCGGTAAATGGCGCTTAGTGAATGCTTGTTTTAAGACCACCGTCGACTCGATGTTAGCAATGCAATCAATACTACCTAATTTATGTTTCACAAAGCTTTCATAGCTTTCTAAATCTGTAGCAACAATCTTGAGTAGATAATCATAACTACCTGAAATAACTGAGCACTCAAGCACATGTTCAAGTTTTGCTACTTTTTGTTCAAATTGCTCAGCAGCGGCAACTGAGTTTTGGTTTAAGCGTACAAAGGCATACACAGACACGTTTAAATTAACCGCTTTAGGATTAATTGCAGCATGGTAACCACTGATCACATTCGCTGATTCGAGCTTTTTAATGCGGCGCAGGCAAGGGGTATCTGACAGGCTAACAGACTGTGCCAGATCTGAGACAGAAGTTCTTGCATTGTCTTGTAGAGCATTAAGTAATTGTTGGTCTTTTTTATCTAATTTCATTTTAATTTGAGTGATTTTCACTAATCTAGGTGGATTCTAGTCTATATTTTGGCGATTAGCACTCATTGAACTCTGTTAACATTATCGCAATATAATTATTTTGGAGTGAGCCTGTGACTGAGAACACCAAGGCATTTGATAGCTGGCTTCGCACTCGTTTTGTTGAGATCAATAGCGAACTAGAAAAACTATATTGGCAACAAGACGATAAAGCGAATGTAGAGGGTGTCGGTGAGCACCTTAAGCGTCAATTAGAGCAAGAAGGTAATGAGCATATTCGTGCTTTACTTGCAGAGGGTAATACCGATGAAGGGTTTGATAACGCTTTCGACTTATTAGGTAATGTTGGCTTGTATATGGCGGCATGCCGTCGACATGAGATCACTGAGCCTTCTCGTGAAACAAGCTCACCCCTTGTTGAAGCCTCTGCATTGGCAATGCACATCGGTGCATCTATTGGTGTTACCCCGCGTTTTGCAACGGCGCATTTAACCACCCACAACAAAGCGGTTGATGGTTTGTATAAGCGCTTTACTGACCTTGAAGATGAGAAAATCTTTGTTGATTATAATACTAAGGGCATTTTAGCGTATAAGCGTGCAGCGGATGCTTTATTAAAAATTCAGCCGTTAGGAATATCGCACCCTATCACGGCAGATTTACTTGCCGTGGCAAAGCAAGCACTGCTTGATGTAATTGAGTCGAACAATACGTTATACAACAAGCTCGATACAGACCGTTTTTTCTATTGTGTACGCCCGTATTACAAGCCTTATCGAGTAGGTAAAGAGGTGTATCGTGGTGCGAATGCCGGTGATTTTGCGGGCATTAATGTCATCGATTTATTGCTTGGTCTTTGTTTTGCCAATGAACCTAGCTACTCGCAAATGCTGGTGGATAAATTCTTGTATATGATGCCTGAAGATCAGCAGATTCTGCGTGAAAGTATGCGTATGACAAGTATTATGGATGACTTTTTAGCAGCAGAAGCTGAGCGCGATAGCGAGTGGCTACAAACTAACTTAAAGCTGTTTATTCAAGTGTGCCAACTGCATGGTGATACTGCGATTGGTCACCATAATCAATTGGTTAGTAAATACATTGCGCAGCCTTCACAGCAAATGCAGCAACAACATATGGATAAAGTCACTGCCAGTGGGCCGCCTTTACATGTATTACTTAACTCATTAGAGCAGTTACGTGATCGCCGTGCGGCAGCAAAACGGGATGATATTCGCACCCGTTTCGATGATTTAACTATGTTAAAACAGTGGATTAAGTAATGAATAAAGACGATTTTGTAATTCCACAAGGCAGCTATTTACTTAACCACTCTGTTGGGCGACCCTTAAAATCTGCTGAGCAGCATTTCCATCAGCAGTTTTTTGCAGCTTGGCAAAATGAAAATAAAGAGCCATGGCAACAGTGGTTGCAAGGTGTAGAGGCGTTTACGAGTAGCCTCGCTAGGTTATTTAACTCGCACAGTGAGTTGTTTTGTCCACAAGTTAACTTATCGAGTGGTTTAACAAAGCTTTTGATGTCGCACCCGCGACTTCAACAAGAAAATTGTAAAGTGTTGATGGCCGAAAGTGACTTTCCAAGCATGGGTTTTGCAATGCAAAAAGCCTTACCGGAAAGTACTGAAATCGTGTTTATTGATAAGCATGAAGATTTAACCAGTGCGCAGGTTTGGCAGTCATATTTAGCGAATAATGATATTGATTTAGTATTTATTAGCCATGTTTACTCAAACACGGGTCAACAAGCGCCTATTCACGAAATTATAAATATCGCGAAACAACACAACACATTGAGCTTACTTGATGTTGCGCAGTCTGCGGGTATTTTAGAGGTCGACTTAACTAAGCTTGATGCCGATTTTATGCTGGGCTCGAGTGTAAAATGGCTATGCGGTGGGCCTGGTGCTGCTTATTTATGGGTTAACAGCAAGCAGCTATCACTTTGTCAGCCAAAAGATGTTGGTTGGTTTTCACATCAAAACCCGTTTGAATTTGATATTAAGCACTTTGCTTATCATCAAACCGCGCTACGCTTTTGGGGCGGTACCCCTTCAGTTGCACCTTATATTTTGGCATCCCATAGTATTAATTACTTTGCAGAGCTTGGGATTGAGAAAGTACGCGCTCATAACTTAGCTATGCTCGCTCAGTTTCATGACCAATTAGCTGATTATATGCGCTCACCGATACAGGCTGACAAATGCTCTGGAACGGCCATTATGCATTTTGGCGAGCAACAAGCGGCTGTTAAAGCTGCGCTTGAAGCTGCGAATATTGCTGTTGATGAGCGTCACTTAGGTTTAAGAGTCTCTGCTCATATTTATAATGATCAGCAGGATATTGATACATTTATCAAGACTGTGAAAAGCGCTTTATACCAACACGCTTAATTAAGTGTTATTGCGAGTTGGTATTAGGTTAAGTGCTTGTCGGGCCTTTGCTTTGACGGAACGCCAGTGCGTCATTGGTTTTTTGGGGACCAGCGCTAAAATTTGCTCAAAGTCGATGTCATCAATACCGACTTCGTTACTGTGGGCAAACATAATCCGTTTTGGTTGTAAGGCTTTTAACATCAGTAAAGAGTTTAAATACAGCTTTGGGTAAAAAACAGGAAAGGGTGGCACGAGCTGCCCTTTTACTTTTACCAGTAAAT
The DNA here is from genome assembly GCF_947311895.1 of Pseudoalteromonas sp. PAR1. Classification (NCBI taxonomy): domain Bacteria; kingdom Pseudomonadati; phylum Pseudomonadota; class Gammaproteobacteria; order Alteromonadales; family Pseudoalteromonadaceae; genus Pseudoalteromonas; species Pseudoalteromonas sp. PAR1. The sequence continues at coordinate 15,842 of NZ_CAMZMY010000041.1, forward strand.
CAGCAATGTAAATTCTCTCGCTGGGAATATGGTATAAGCTGATATCTCGGTCGGTATGACCGGGGGTGTGAAGTGCTTGCCAGTCATCAAAGCCGGGTAAAATTGCATCGGTAGCAAGATAATAGTCGGCATCGAGATGGCGGTTGTACCAAAGGTTGTGGCGTTTTTTATTTAATCTCCCCGCAACCCACCAAGCCAAAGCGATATCGGTTAAATGCATTAAGAAGCCATCAATACCTCTATACCATTGCCCAGGGGCATTCGACGTGGCTATTTTGCCACCGCTTAACTTTCTTAATGCATGCGCACCACCGGCATGATCTGGGTGCATGTGGGTAACTACAATTAGTTTTAGGTCGGTAACAGGGCGCTTTAGTTGCTCGGTGATATAATCAAACACGGTATCAACATCGGCACGGCAACAGCCATCAAGCAGCATTAGTTTGTCTGGATATTCAACCAAATAGATGTTTTGAATATAACCTTCTAAAGTATGAATGTGCATTGCTACATAAGGCCTTAATAATTTAATAAACCCTGTTATAGCATGTCTGACCAGTTTAGGTAAGTTAGAAGTCTTGCTTCTCTGTAAGTAGCCTTTTACTCTCTTCTAGTTTTTCAATCTGCTTATTTATGATACTTAACTGGCTGTTATAGTAGGCATTGATGCGCTCACTTTGTTTTTTAATGGCATCATCGATCGATGCTGCACCTAGTCTATTTGCAGCATCTTGGGTCATTTCGTACACTTTTTTTATACGCTCGTTTTGCTTTTTTTGTAATTCTTTACTTTCTAGTTTTAAGCGCTCAATTTCGCGATCAGCTTCTTTGATTTTGAGAAAGTTTTCAACACTTAGCTCATTTGTCTCTTGCGTTTTTTCTGGTGGTAGCTTGGTTTTGGGTGGTGGAGTGATATTAACTATTTCGGCATCTTTACCACATGGTTGCTGCGAAAACGTGGCAACATTATCGATCATACATTTATAGATCGTGGCTTGGCTGTAAAAGCTGAGCAACAAGGCTGCAGCGAAAGAGGCAAAACGGAGCATAGCACTAATCACTTTGACTAATATATATACATTTAGCATGCATGAAATTAACTGAAGTGTGCAAGTTTTTTAGGCATAAAAAAACCGCTAAAAAGCGGTTTTAAATAATAAAATGGTGGAGAAGGAGGGATTCGAACCCTCGATAGAGCTACAAACCCTATACTCCCTTAGCAGGGGAGCGCCTTCGGCCACTCGGCCACCTCTCCAACGCATAATTCTGATTGTAACTTGCTGAAATTAATCAACAAATAAAAATAAGTGGTGGAGAGATAGGGATTTGAACCCTAGAGGGGCTACAAACCCCTGCCGGTTTTCAAGACCGGTGCATTCGACCAC
>NZ_CAMZMY010000042.1:0-16724 GCF_947311895.1 Pseudoalteromonas sp. PAR1
AGAGTCCGTATATAAGCCAGCATCTAATCTTTATTTAATAAATACTCCGTTGACAAAAAACGGGGAGTCCATATAAGTACACCGAGGCGCTTCGCGCTACATAAAAAAAGTAATACTCACAAAGAGGATAAGAGACGCTGCGCTTTAGAAGAAAAACTACATAGCTTTATGGTCTTTCTAATTCACTTCTCATTGTTTTCTCTTTGTGCAAAAGAATATTGAACCACAGAGTACACCGAGGCGCTTCGCGCTACATAAAAAAAGTGATACTCACAAAGAGGAAAAGAGACGCTACGCTTTAGAGTTAAAACTACATAATCTTACGGTCTTTCTCATTATCTTCTCTTTGTGCAAAAAATAGTGAAACGTTGGGTTTCGCTCCGCTATTCCCAACCGACGAGCTAATGAATCAAGCAATGTAAGTCGTCATTTATGGCGACACATAATAGTTAAAATTGACGGGCTAAAGCCCGACCTACATCTTGTTTCTGTGGTTTAGATAAGCATCGCGCGAAATAAATTTCACGCCTACAGGTGAGCATTTCACTGAGACTGCATGCAGGCTGATCTGACTTATAGCTTAAAGCTTCTTTCTCCTTTACTCTTTCTAACTCGCTAACTTTTGAATCTGATAGCAGACGACTCGAGACGTTGTGTTTCGCTCCGCCTATTAAGTTTTACTTAATACCACCCCAAACCCGATACCGTAATACAATACTACTGTATTTCTTATAAGTTATTTAATTCATAAACTTACAGTTCATACCTGTTTTATTACAAATAGGATTGATTCGCATTATTTTACATGTTTTAATTGCGCCGGTTAAAAAAATCTAAACATACACAGGACACACAATGACACCTAAGTTTATTGTTTCTTCGCTTTCGACTGCGGTCGCTTTATCTTTAAGCGCTAATGCTTTTGCAAAAGATGTAACTAAAGAAGAGAAAAACTTCGAGCAAATCACTGTAATTGGCTCTGCATCTGCAATTAACGATATTCCTGGCTCTGCTACTTTTATTGATGAGCAAGAACTAGAAAAGTTTGAATATACTGATATCTCTCGTGTTTTAAGTGCTGTACCGGGTGTATATGTACAAGAAGAAGACGGCTATGGCCTTCGTCCTAACATTGGTATGCGTGGTACGGGTACGGGTCGTAACGACAAAATCTCAGTAATGGAAGATGGTGTACTTGTAGCACCAGCACCTTACTCTGCGCCTTCTGCTTACTACTTCCCTACTATGGGTCGTATGGAGTCTATCGAAGTACTTAAAGGTGCGGCATCTGTTAAGTATGGCCCGCGTACAACAGGCGGTGTTTTAAACTTAGTTTCTCGTAGCTTACCAACTGAAGGTTCAAAAGGTTTACTTAACGCTGAACTTGGTAGCGACGGTTTCTACAAAGGTCATGCTTACTTCGGTAAAAAGAAAAACAATGCTGCCGGCCTTGTAGAAGTATTCACTTACGGTGCAGATGGCTTTAAAGATTTACCAGTTGGTAGTGACAACACAGGCTTTGAAAAGAACGATTTCTTATTAAAGTTTGGTTTTGACTTTGGTGATAACGAAGCACACAGCCTAGAAATGAAGTTAAAGTACTCAGACGAGCGCTCTGACGAAACGTACATGGGTTTAACTGACGCTGATTACAAAGAAAACCCTTACCGTCGTTATGCTGCATCACAAAACGATGAGATGAACACTCAACATAATGCATACCAAATCAACTATGCATACCGCTTTGGTAAAGGTTACGAGTTACTTGCTACTGCTTACCTAAATGACTTCCACCGTAACTGGTATAAAGCAAGCAAAGTAGGCACAAGTAATCTTGAGCAATACAGCGAGTTTGAAGCAAATCCAACGAGCGAAGGTATTGAAGGCGTTGCAGTAAAAGCAAACAACCGTGATTACCAAGCGAAAGGCTTACAAACTGAGTTCCATATTCCAGCAGGAAGCCACTACATCACTGTTGGTGCACGTTACCACGAAGATGAAATGGATCGCTTCCAATGGCAAGACAAATACACGCTTAATCAAGACCTATCAATGACGCTAACTGAAAAAGGCGTGCCGGGTTCTGATAGCAACCGTGTAGACAGCGCCGAAGCGACTACCCTATTCATTCAAGATGAGTGGTCACTTGATGCATTAGTCATTAGCGCGGGTCTTCGCTACGAAGACATCACAATCACACGTGTTGAATGGGCAAAATCTGATCCAAACCGTGAAAATGGCCTAACAAAAGATATCAGCAACGACACAGAGATCTTAGTACCATCACTAGGTGCTACTTACACTGTAAGCGATAACCTAACGCTTCTTGCTGGTATTCAAAAAGGTTACGCACCGGCAGCACCAGGTAATGCGGATCAAGAAGAAGAAGAAAGTGTTAACATTGAGCTAGGTGGTCGTTACGATTACGCGGGCATTCAAGGTGAAGTAATTTACTTTAACTCTGACTACACAAACATGCACGGTAACTGTACTGCGGCTGTAGGTTGTAGCGATGACAACATTGGCGACCAATACAACTACGGTGAAGTATCTGTGTCTGGCTTTGAGCTAAGTGCAGGTAAAGTGTTTGCTACTAACGCAGCTTCGTTCCCTGTTCGCTTAACTTACACTTACACGGATTCTGAGTTCGATAACGCGTTTGAATCAGATCTTTGGGGTAGCGTAGAAAAAGGCGATGCAATGCCATACGTGCCTGAAAACCAATTAGCGCTTTCAGTGGGTGCTGAGTTCTCAAGTTTTGTATTCGATACGCAAATGCGTTATGTGTCTGATGCACACGCAGACTTAACTAGCTCAGGTCGCAATGCAATCGACAGCCGCGTGGTATGGGATTTAGCTGCTAAATACCTAATCGACGACAAACAAAAAGTATACTTAACAGTAGACAACCTGTTTGACAAAACCTACGTTGCAAACCGTGCAAACGGCGGTATTCAACCGGGTAAACCACGTACCCTACAACTAGGTTACAGCTACTCATTCTAATAAAACGACTTAGCGAAATATCAAAAGCCGTGTGATGAAAATCCCACGGCTTTTTTGTGGGTGAGAGTTGCGAGTTTTCAAAATTGTAGCAGCGATTTTATGTTGCGTAGGAATTTAGCTAGGTGCTGGGTGCTGGGTGCTGGGTGCTGGGTGCTGGGTGCTGGGTGCTGGGTGCTGGGTGCTGGGTGCTGGGTGCTGGGTGCTAACAGCATAGTGTTGGTTTCGAATTGGTAAAGGGAGCTCCCTACCAAATCGACTTTTTCGGCGTTAAAACGCCTCCTACACCTCGCATCTCGGCCCTCGAAACTCGTACCTTTACTCTTTCTAACTCGCTAACTTTCAATCTGATAGCTGACGGCTGAAGGCTGATGGCTCCAAGCGTTGAGTTTCGCTCCGCTCTTCCCAACCTACGAGCTAATGAGTCAAGCACTGTAAGTCGTCATTTATGGCGACACATAACCGCTAACATTGACGGGCTAAAGCCCGACCTACGTGTTGCTTTTGTGGTTAAATAAGCATCGCGTGAAATAAATTTCACGCCTACGGATAAGCAGTTCAATTTAACTATGCGCAGGCACAATCTAATCTAACTTCTAACCACTGATATCTAATATCTCCATTTTTTCGGCGTTAAAACGCCTCCTACAACTCGCACATCGCAAACTTTCCCCTCTACTCTTTCTAACTCGCTAACTTTGAATCTGAAAGCTGTTAGCTTTAGTTTAAGATCAAAAAAAGCCGCGATGATGGGCGTACCGCGGCTTTGTCTAACTTGAAAAATCAGTTTGCTGGGTTACTTCCAGCTTCTCATCTTATGGCCTTTTAAGGCGTAGAATAAAATGAATACATAACTTGGGATCATCACAATGTAAGCGCCTTGTGCGCCTAGGCCTGCTACGTTTCCTAAACCGATTAATAATGGGCCTAGTGCACCACCAGCAATACCCATGATCAATAAGCCTGATGCGGTGCCTGTTAAGCGACCTAAGCCAGCTAAAGCCAGTGGCCAAATTGCAGGCCAAACCATAGCATTAGCAAAGCCTAGTAACGCAATGCATAACAATGGGTCTGGTAATTGTGGGCCACCAAATGGCACTAATAATAGGTTTGAAATAATGAACGAGTCATTGCTGCCAAGCACCACTAACAACACGGTAATAATACCGGCAATACCCGACATTAATAACGCCGTTTGTTGGCTCATAAAGCGTGGAATAGTTAAAATACCAATTGCGTAACCAATCAACATACACGCCATGGTGTAAGAGGTCATAACTGAGTAGTCAGCAACGCCAATTTGTAATGCGTACGAGCCAATGGTGTCTGCTGCAATTACTTCAACAGCAACGTATAGCGCAATCCCCACTACACCTAAAACTAAGTGAGGGTGTGCTAGGGTTTCTTTAATTTCGCCTTTGCCGTTTGATGTTTCGTCTTCATCAAATACTAAATCAGGCAATGGTGCAAATTTGGCAAAGGCTGCAAATAACATAATTAAAGCGGCAATCAACACATAAGGCATGATAAGGCTATTTGCCATAATGTCTTTTTGTTCTTGCGATAATTTACCTGCGCCATCAACAACACCGCTTACAACTACAGCGGCAAAAATAACAGGCACAATAACACCCGCAAATTTGTTTAATAAGCCCATGATACACACGCGCACAGCGGCTGATTTCTCAGAGCCCATTTTAACCACGTATGGGTTAACAGCGGTTTGTAGTACGGTTTGTCCAACACCTATCATTAATTGTGCAAACAAAAAGATTTCGATCATTTGCAGTTTCGCAGCAGGAATATACATCAGCGCCGATAAAGCCATAATCGCACAGCCAATCGCCATGCCATTCTTATAACCAACGCGCTTGATCAGCATAGCTGATGGTATGCCGGCAACTGTTACCGCAATATAAAAAGAAGAGATGATAAACGAAGCTTGTAACGGCGAAAGCTCAAGCATTTGCTGCAAAAATGGTGTAATTGCACCATTAAGCCACGTTATACACCCTAAGATAAAAAACATTGAGCCGGCCAATACCATTGGCAGCCAGATGCTTTGTTTTGTGTTGTTGTCACACTCAACCGTTGCTTCCATAATTGTTCTCTTAGTTTAATTATTTTTATTTGGTTGGAATTTAGTATACAACTCGATAAAGCTGTTTAATTTCCATACCAATCACAAAAATTTAATCATACACTAACAAAAATGACAGCGCTATCATTTTGCGTTCATATAAGCGCAAAAAAGCCGCAGCTAATTGCTTAGCTGCGGCTTAAACTAAATAGTAACAACTAGTTAGATGCTATTTACCAATCGCTTCTTTGGCGAACAAATGTTTAATTGGGCCAAGGTTGTCTACAAGGCTTAAACCAACACCACGTACGAGTTTTTTCAGTGGGTTAGCGCCTGCAAATAACTCTTTTAAGCCTTGCATCATGGCAATGTGTTTTTGTGCATCAAGCTTGCGAGTACGTTCATAATCACGCAGCGTGCGTGTACTTGCAAACTCGCCTTGCTCATTACTTAATAGCTCAATTAAATAACCGGCGTCTTTAAGGCCAAGGTTCATGCCTAAACCAGCTAATGGATGAATGGTATGCGCTGCATCGCCCATTAAAACCACTTTGCCCGACACCCACTGCTGGGCATAACGCATCTTAAGTGGAAACGCCATGCGCTCACTTTGCACTTCACATAAACCACATTGGCCATCGAGAGCTGCCATGACCGCTTTATTAAAGTTGCTATCATCAAGCGCTAAAAGTGTGTCGCAATGCTCAGGGCTTGTTGACCAAACAATTGAGTGCGTATGTTTATCTGGCAGGGGTAAAAACGCCAGCGGCCCGCTTGGTAAAAACACTTGGCGTGCCGTGTTGTTATGCTCATCAGCGGTTTTAACTGTGGCAACAATGGCGTGATGGTCATAATCTTTAAAAGTAATTGGCATGTTGAACTGCTTGCGAATAGCTGAGTTAGCCCCATCAGCCGCCACTAATAACTTAGCAATTACAGGCTCGCCGCTTTCAAGAGTAATAAACACATCAGAATCAGTTTGATGAATTTGCTGGTAGCGGGTTTCGAACAATAAAGTGGCATTACTTTGCTTTTCAAGTTCGCTAATTAAAGCGTAGCGAATAATGTCGTTTTCAACGATATGACCGAGCTGCGGTAAGTCGAGATCATTATGATCAAAATGAATTTTGCCAAAGCTGTCTTGATCACGTACATCCATCGAGGTATACGGTGTAGCACGTTGTTTAATGATCTCTGGCCATACATTTAATGACTCAAATAAGCCCTGACTAGCTAGGCTTAATGCGCTCACGCGAAGTGCGTAATCATCACCCGGTAAAGTTTGATTTTTACTCGCATCAATCACCACAACGCTGATATCTGCTTTTGCTAAACCAAGTGCTAGCGTAAGGCCAACACAGCCACCACCGACAATACAAACTTGTGCTTGTTTCATATCCGTTTACCTTGCTTAACCTGACCCATAAGCTGTTTTGCCAGTGGGGTTTTTAACGAGGAGAATAAATCCATTGAGAAAAGACCAATGCTGCGACCAAGCGCAAGCAATCGTGATGAGTTTGAGAACAAACGCACTAGGCTGTCTGTGAGTGTCATCACGGTCGTAATATCTTTACTGCGAGTTTGGCTGTAATAACGGGTAAAGGCGTAATCACCAAGATCGCTTCTATTCGCCATATCACACAATAATTGCACATCACGCAGGCCTAAATTAAAGCCCTGCCCGGCAATTGGGTGGATTGCATGGCCTGCATTACCAATTAATACTGTACGGTGGCTGCTCAGTGATTCGGCTTTACCGTACACAAGCGGATAACTTGCACGCATACCCACTTTGCTAAATGAGCCGCCGCAGTAACCAAATGCTTTTTGTAACGCAGCTAAAAAGGCATCGTCTTCAAGCGCCATAGTGTGCTCAATTTGCTCTGGTTCCATGCACCACACCAGTGAGTATCGATTATTACTCATTGGCAACAGTGCCATTGGGCCATGCTCGGTAAAACGCTCAAAGGCATGATGATGATGACCACCAGCCACTTCGATGTTGGCAATTATCGCTGCTTGCTGATAAGCGCGAGTATTAAACTCAATATTAGCGAGTTTACGGCTTTGCGAATGAGCGCCATCGGCAATCACCACAAGCTTTGCGCTTAACTGCTCGCCCGAGCTCAGCGTGATGTTGGCACAGTCGCTTTGGTATTCAAGCTTGGCAACCGTATCAGGGCAAAACAAACTAACATCAGTACGCGTAAGTTGCTGATGAAGGCTGCGCCCAAATGGGTTCACTTCGACCACATAACCAAGGGCATCATGACCGTATTCTTGGCAATCAATATGCGTTTTACCAAAATGACCACGATCAGATACAGTGACTTTTTTAATCGCTGCCGCAAATGGCGCTTGGCAATCAAACGCATTGATTGATTTTAAGTACTGAACAGACTGTTGAGCAAGCGCAATGCTTCTATCATCAAAGCTAGGGTGATAGTCTGCGCTTACTTCATTTGCCTCAATTACAGCGATTGATAACTGCTTATTACTCTGTTTTAGGCCCAATGCACAACTTGCACCCGCCATTCCACCGCCGATAATGACAACATCAAACTGCTTTGCCACGCTTGCTCCTAGCCTTTGTTTGCTTGCATCACTGCTTCAATGTCACTAATGGTTTTAGGAACCGAAATGGTCAGGTTTTCATGGCCATCTTCAGTGACAAGTAAGTTATCTTCAATACGAATACCGATGCCTTTATATTGCTCTGGTGCTTTTGCATCTTCGCTAATATATAAACCCGGTTCGATGGTGAGCACCATGCCCGGCTCAAATACGCGCTCTTTTTCATCAAGCTTATATTCGCCAACATCGTGCACATCTAACCCAAGCCAGTGACCAAGACCATGCATGTAAAATGCTTTGCACGCTTGGTTTGCCATTAGCTCATCAAGCTCGCCGGTTAAAATGCCTAAATCAATAAGCCCTTGCGTCAGTACCGTTGAGGCTAATTCATTGGCTTTCGATAAACTACCGCCCGGCTTAACTTGGCTAAATGCTGCTTCTTGGGCTGCTAATACAATGTTGTAAAGCGCCGCTTGTGGTTCGCTAAACTTGCCATTGACTGGGAAGGTGCGTGTGATATCTGCCGCATAACCTTCAAGTTCACAGCCAGAATCAATTAATACTAAATCGCCATCTTTTAGCTCAGCATCATTTTGTGTGTAGTGCAAAATGTTGGCGTTGTCGCCACTGCCGACAATCGTGCCATAAGCAGGGTGACGAGCACCATTCATTGCATAATGATGATGAAGCTCTGCTTCTAATTGGTATTCAGTTGCGCCTGGTTTGGCAAACTGCATAGCGCGAATATGCCCTTGTGCACTAATTTCGCACGCTGTGCGCATAATGTTTAATTCTGCGTCAGATTTAAACAAACGCATTTCATGCACTAAACCACGAATATCTTTAATGGTGTGTGGGGCTTTGTAGCCTTTTTTAGGTGCGCTGCGAAGTGTGCTTAATAAATCCCAAATTTTTGCATCGAAATTTGCGTAAGTGCCTTGTGCATAAAATAAAATCTGCTGGCCGTTCACCAAATCTAATAATTGTTCATCTAGTTCACTTAGTGGGCAAGTTGCGTCGAATAAGTACTCAGATTTAGCTTTTTCGAAGCCAATTCGACGACCGTGCCAAATTTCAGCTAGTTTGTCTTTGTTACGGCAAATAAGCGTACTTGGTGTATCGCTCGACGGGCAAAGCACTAAAACCGCATCTGGTTCGTTAAACCCAGTAAGATAGAAAAAGTCACTGTCTTGGCGAAATGCATATTCAGTATCACGGCTGCGTGTTACTTCTCCAGCAGCTGGAATAATAGCCACGCTGTTTTTATCCATCATCGCAAGCAAGCGCTCACGACGGGCTTTAAATTCAGCTTTATCGATAGCAATAGACGACATGCTAAACCTCTGTAATTTGATTAGTGAAGGGTCTTTTTAGTGCTTTTTCCTACTGGCTCTTTACCTAGCTCAGCAAAACATAGCAATGCAGAAACACGCACATACTCAATCACTTCGTGCAGTGCTTGGCTGTCTTCTTCGGTCTCTTCAAACATGGTGTCTAGGCGGGTAATTTCACTAAAGTCGCTGATCACTTCTTTCACATCAGCTGATAACTTGCCGTAATCTTTTTGTTTTAAACCAAAACCAAGCATAAAACCCGATACCCAAGATACTAAGCCATTGGCTAAATCGATCAGTGTTTCATCATCGCTTGGTAAAAATAGGTCAAACTGAAATTCTTCATCACTAAAACTGGCAACAACCTGAGAATATACATCAGCAAAAAATGCTTTTAAATCTTTACTAAAAGCTTGGCCATCGTTGAATACATCACTTAATAAACCTAAGTATTCATCGGCTTCAATATTGATGCCACAGGCTAATAAACCACTTATCACACCATGGGCTTCTGACGGTGCGACAAAAATTTCATTTTTTTCTAATAACAATTGGGCTTGTTGGTAATCAGGTAACGTGCTCATAACTTTTTCTTTGTTCGGCTAAGTAACGTCATGCTACCACTCGATAAATCGCAACTCCAATTAATTGTATGATTGAGGTCAAAAAGCAATCTGAAAAGTAAATAAGCAGTTAAAGGTGGGGAAAAACTACGCGAACGATCCGCTTTTTTTGCTTCTATGGTTTAAGGATTGAAACTTGTCTTATATACTGAAGGTGTTCCCTAGGGTGCAGGAGCTTGGTTAAGTCCCTGAGCCGATAAATTTTATGTTAGGGTTTCTGTTCGTTTACTATTGTGCAAGCTCGGCATGTACCGAGAAGCCTACGGTAGACCGCAGATCCCCGCCCTGAAACCTCAAGGTTTCAGGACTGACACCGGGCACCGCATACTTGGGGAACACCATTTCTATTTAGTTACAAGCTATCAGCTATCGAAAATCTTCCATGTAGTTTTTCTCTGACTCCTGACGACTAATATCTAATATTTCCTATGTGTTGGGTTTCGCTCTACTCTAACTAACCTACGAGCTAATGAGTCAAGCACTGTAGGTCGTCATTTATGGCGACACATAATCGCTAACATTGACGGGCTAAAGCCCGACCTACGACTTACCCGTTATTTAAGAAATATCGCGCGAAATAAATTTCACGCCTACGGTATCGGGTTTAGCCATAGCAATGTGCGGGCACAATCTAACTTTACTCTTTTCCCTTGGTAACTCGCTAACTTGTTTGTTTTTCTGATAGCTGACGGCTGATAGCTCCTGTGTGTTGGGTTTCATTTCACTCTACCCAACACACATGTTTTCAACCTATCGCCCCTACTTAAACCATCCCTGAAAGCGCTCCATTAATAGGTAATTAACTGGCACCAATAACAAGGTGATAAGCGTTGCGAAGATAATCCCAAAGCCAAGGCTTACCGCCATAGGAATAAGGAATTGTGCTTGCGTTGCTTTTTCAAATAGCAATGGCATTAAACCAATAAAGGTGGTTAAACTGGTTAACATAACAGGACGGAAACGTGCCGCCCCTGCAATCTTAACGGTTTCAAGTAAGTCACCGCCTTCTTCACGCTTCTTATTGATAAAATCAACCAGTACCAGTGAGTCATTCACTACCACGCCTATCAAGGCTAACATGCCAAGTAAGCTCATAATGGTTAACTCCATACCCATTACCCAGTGGCCCATTACCGCACCTATCATGCCAAACGGAATAACACTCATCACGATCAATGGCTGGGTATACGACTTAAACGGTATCGCTAATAACGCATAAATAATAAAGAATACAAACACGAGGCCCCAAGCCAGTGAACCAAATGACTCACGCTGCTCTTTGGCCTCACCTTCGAGTGTGTAATCAACACCTGGGTATTGCACCATTAGCTCATCTAAGTAAGTTTTTAAGTCTGCTTGCAGTACCGTCATATTGGTATTTGATTTTTCAACATCAGCTGTGACATTCAATGTTCGATAGCGGTCAATACGGTAAATAGACGATGGGCTTTGCCCCGGCACTAAAGTAGCCACATGCGAAAGCGGCACAGTCCCACCAGTAGGTGTTTTAATAAGTATGTCTTTTAAGTCTGCAACCGAGCGGCGCTCTTCAATCGGTAAGCGCACCATTACCCGCACATCGTCGCGCCCACGTTGAATGCGCTGTACCTGCGCACCAAAAAACGAGTTACGCACTTGCTGCGATACATCAACACGGTTTAATCCAAGCGCTAACCCCTGCTCTGTCAGCTCAATTTGCAACTCTTCTTTACCATCTGACATGCTATCGGCTATTTCGTACACAGTTGGATACGTCGATAAACGCACTTTAACTTTTTCAGCAACTGCTTCGAGGGTGTCGATTGAGCTACCGCTTAGCTGTACATCAATCGGGCTAGATGTTCGGCCAAACTCAGCACGGAAAGTGACACTCTCTGCTCCCGGTATAATACCGATAAGATCACGCCATTCGCTGGCAAGTTCTCGTGAGCCTATATCTGATTCACGCTTTTCTGCTGGCATGATCTCAAATCTAACACTACCGGTATTTGACGAACCACCACGTCCACCTGTGGTTGCCAAAATATTTAGAATTACACTTTGGCCATCTTCATCGCGGTATTTATCTTGTAATTCTTTTGCCTTGTCTGACATTTTAATGACGTATTTATTGGTCACTTCAAACGGTGTTCCGGCAGGGAAAGTTACGGATGCACGTACAGTTTCACTTGGAATACGCGGGAAAAAGGTAAATTTAGTCCAACCACTTGTGATCAAGGTAACAATAATTACAAAAATCCCCACAAATAAGCTAACCGTAGCCATTTTATTCTTTAAAGCTAGATTCAATAATGGTTGGTAATACTTCATTATTGCGTGTTCAAAACCATCAGCAAAACGCTGTTGAAGGCGCTCTAGTCTCGATGGCTCGCCCTTTTCATGACGTAGCTTTAAGTATTTTAAGTGTGCTGGTAATACAAACTTAGACTCAATCAAAGAGAACAGTAAAACAGGAATAACTACTACTGGAATTTGTGCAAATATAGCGCCTCGAGCACCTTCGATAAAAGCGAGAGGTAAAAATGCTGCAACTGTCGTGAGAACACCAAACGTTACCGGAGTTGCCACCTCCTGCGTTCCACGAATAGCGGCTTGCTCACCACTCTCTGCAGTTTTTAGGTGGGTGTAGACGTTTTCACCGGTCACAATGGCATCGTCAACAACAATACCGAGTACCAAAATAAAACCAAATAAACTGATAACGTTAAGTGTGATACCAAATATAGGCATCATTAAAAACGCGCCCATGAACGACACTGGGATACCAATAAATACCCAAAATGCAATGGCTGGACGCAAGAATAAGGTGAGTAGTGCCAGGACTAAAATTCCGCCCTGAATTGCGTTACTGGTAAGCGTTGCTATTCGGCTTTTTACAACTTCTGAGTCATCATCCCAATAACTTAACTCAAACCCTTCTGGAAGCTGGCTCTGATGCTCAGTTATGTAATTTTTTACCGCATCAGCAACTTCAATCGCACTTTGCGGGCCAATACGATACACATCAATAAATGCAGCTTGCTTACCATTAAAGCGAGTGCGAACAGGGGTTTCTTCAAAATCATCGCTAATACGAGCAATGTCACCTAAACGAATAATTGTGCCATCAGCTTGGTTTTTTACCACTATATTAGCAAATTCATCTTTGCGATAAGCTTGGCCTTTCGAGCGGATGAGTACATCACCCCCTTCTGTTTTTAAGTTACCGGCAGAAACATCAGTACTAGAATTGCGAATTGCTGATGATATGTCAGCTAAGCTTAAATCATACTGGCGTAAGGTATCTTGGCTCACCTCTATTGCTATTTCGTAATCACGAACCCCACTTAGCTCAACTTGAGTTACACTTGGTAAACGCAGTAGTTCATCACGCACGGTTTCTGCGTATTCAAGGGTTTCTTTTTCGCCATAAATACTTGAAACAGAAACGGCAATTACTTCTCGCTTCCATTCAGCAAGCGAAACTATTGGTTTTTCAGCATCGACGGGAAAGGTGTTAATTGCATCTACTCGGCTTTTAATGTCAGCCAAAAGCTCCCTAGGATCATACCCAGTCTCAACTTCAATACTTACCGAAGAAGAACCTTCAGAAGAGCGGCTAGTGATACGCTTAACTCCCTCAAGATCTTGCACCGCTTCTTCTATGCGAATTGATACCCCTTTTTCAACATCTTCAGGAGTTGATCCTCGAAGTGATACACTGACACTAATTCGGTCAGACTCAAACGATGGAAACACTTCAAGTGGTATTTGCGTCGAAACGCTAAATAAACCCGCTAATAAAATGCTGATCAGCAATAAGTTTGCTGCAACATGATTCTTTGTAAACCAAGCAATCATTATTGCGCTCCTTGCTCTTTAGGCGGCTGTTGATTGCTTGAACGCTTAGCTTTTCCTCTGGTTGCCTGATACTCTTCGCTACCCATAACGGTAACTTGCGTACCAGAGCTCACTTGACCAAGCGGTGTAATCACCAAGTTATCGCCTGCAGACAAACCATCAGCGACAACAGCTTGGTTAGCGTTTTGCCAAGCAAGTGCAATATTTTTACGACGCAGTACACCCTGCTCTTCTACGTAAACATAGGTGCCTTGGTAAATTGCGCTATTTGGGATCACAATGGCATTTTCAATAGCTTTACCAGTAATTTGTGCTTTGATGTACTGACCAATTTTAATTGGATACTGATTCACAGTCGTGGCTTTATAAGGGTCGTTAATTTGCGCAACCACATAAAGCTGCTGCGCATTTTCATCTATAGCACCTTCAGTACGAATAACTTGACCTTGCCAATGCTGTTTACCAACAAGGTCTGAGCTGAATTCAACTAATGAACCCGCGCTATTTTTAGCCCCATCACGAAATTGCTCTGGCAAATTAATAAACGGTAAGTCTTTATTTTTGATTGGTAAACGGATCTCAACTCTATCGATAGCATAAATACTGGCAAGCTCCATGTTATTACTCACCACTTGGCCTAAATCAACGCTACGACTTAAAACACGACCCGCATATGGTGCTGTGATCTTTGTACGCTCTAAATCAAGTTTCGCTTTTTCAAGTGTCGCTTGCGCAGACAACACACTGGCTTCGGCTGCTGCTAATTGTGGTTTACGAAGTACCAAGCTACTTGCTTGCTCGCCTTTACCTAAGCGCTTCCAGTCAGTTTCGGCCTGCCGACCACGAGCCTGTTCTTCAAGTAAACCCTGCTCGGCTGTTAATAAGGCCGCTTGCGCTGATTTTACTTCGGCACGGTGATCTCTATCATCTAATCGCAACAACACATCGCCTTTTTCAAAAAAGCCACCTTCGCGAAATTGCTCACTTATTTCAATAATTTGCCCTGATGCTTGCGCGACTAACATACTTTGCGTTCGCGGTTTTACGGTACCAAAACTATCAATCATCACTTGATAAGTTTCTGGCGTTAAGGTTTTAACAGCCACATTTACTTTCGCTTTCGGTGGTGAAGAAAAACGATTTGCTTGCGGCGGGTTACCTTTAATAAACATGACGAGTAATACCGTCACGACAATGACAATAACTGGAATTAATATTTTACGTGTCTTAGTATTCATGATTATTGCTCTGCTACTTCGCTATTTGCTTCACTAAAGTCACCGCCAAGGGCAATGTGTAAGTTGATTCTATTTTTAATAAGTTGGTTTTTGAGTTCGATAACAGAGCTTTGCGCGTTAAAAGAGCGATCTTGCGCATCAAGCACTGTCGTGTATGTTACTAAACCACTTTGATATTGCTCAAAAGACAAACGCTCTGCGGCAATTGCATTTTCTTGTGCTTCTAAGGTTTTTTCATAACGCACTTTCAAGGCTTGCTCTTGGCTGATTGCAGTTTCAACTTCATTAAATGCATCATAGAGTGTGGCAAGGTAAGCTTGCTCCTGACGTTTAACGCTAAGCCTTGCCTGCTCTTCATTGGCTTTTAAGCGACCACCTTCAAAAAGCGGCATTGAAATACTACCTATCAGTGACCAAGCTAAGCTTGAAGGCGAAAATAAATCACTCACTCTATCTGTGCTATCACTGATAGATGCTGAAAGATTCAAACTCGGAAAACGTTGTTTGTGCGCGTAAGCAAGTCCCGCATCAGTACTTAACAACTGATACCAGCTCGCCATTAACGCTGGTTTGCGGGTGATAAGCTCTGAAGGTAAACCCAAAGGAATTGTGTTCTCAAGTAGTGGCAAATCGGCACTAACCGATAATGCCCCAGCAGGATATTGGCCTGTTAAACGCTCTAAATCACGAATTGATTTAGTTAAGGTAGCTTGCTGTGCAGCAATATTCGAGCGCTCAGTATTTAGCTCATTACGGGCAAGGTAAACGTCAAGCGCTTCATTTAAACCTTGACGATAACCCGACTCAATAATATCTAAGTTTTTCTCGGCGTTTTGTTCGCGCTGCTTATATAGTTCAAGTAATTTGTGGTTAGTAATTACATCAAACCAACCCGAAACCACATCAGCTACTAATTGTTGTTTGCTTTGCGAAAATGTGGCTTTTTCAGCTAAATATTCAAGGTTTGCTTGCCGTTCAGAGGCCGATAATTTGCCCCATAAATCAACTTCGTAGCTTAATTCTAATGATGCAGAACTAGCGTTGTTATAACTAACAGGGCGATTATCTTCACTACGGCTCGCTCGTGTTGATAAATCAAGGCTTGGCCATAAATCGGCCCCAGCAGCAATAAGCTGTTGCTTTTTAATCGCCACATCATAACCTGCTTGTAAAATTGCTTGGTTATGGGCTAATGCTTGCTCCACTAAATTAAAAACTTGAGGGTCCTTTAACTGCTGCAACCAATTATCTTCAACAGCAAGAATTTTGTTGTCCGTAGGTAATTGCTGCCATGTACTTGGTAAGGCCTCAAGCTCAGCGACTCGTTCATTATGAGTCGTCTGGCTTGCACATGCACTTAGCAAAATTACACTTAAAGCCAATAAACTCGGCTTATATTGCCAATTCATTCTAAAAACCTGAAAAACATCTATTTATGATTGTAATTCAAGCACTACCTTAAGTTTTGCTCAACTGACTTTACATAACATTACACAGTCTGGTATTTGGTAAGGATGAACTGTAGAAAAATAGGGATAAGCTGCAAACTATCAGCTATCAGCTATCAGCTATCAGCTATCAGCTATCAGCTATCAGCTATCAGCTATCAGCTATCAGCTATCAGCTATCAGCTATCAGCTATCAGCTATCAGCTATCGAAAATCTTCCATGTAGTTTTTCTTTTATACAAGTACTTATTATTCTTATTCGCGCGAAATAAATTTCACGCCTACGGTACCGGGTTTAGCCATAGCAATGTGCGGGCACAATCTAACTTTACCCTTTCCCCTTTCTAACTCGCTAACTTATGTATTTAAAATCTGATAGCTGACGGCTGAAAGCTGATAGCTCTTATCTTCATCGCGCGAAATAAATTTCACGCCTACGGGATGTAAAGTAGTGATTTGGAGGGGACAGAAACAAAAAAGCCTCGCGATTGCGAGGCTTTGAATCAATGGTGCCCAGAGGCGGAATCGAACCACCGACACGAGGATTTTCAATCCTCTGCTCTACCGACTGAGCTATCTGGGCA
>NZ_CAMZMY010000043.1:0-11354 GCF_947311895.1 Pseudoalteromonas sp. PAR1
TGCGGGAGCCGGATTTGAACCGACGACCTTCGGGTTATGAGCCCGACGAGCTACCAGGCTGCTCCATCCCGCGCCTGTATGTTTAGAGTCCCAGAAGCCGGATTTAAACCGACGACCTTCGACTTCAGGTATTAGCGAGTCCGACGAATGATTTATCATTCTGCTCTATCCCGCGCCTGTAATCTCTAAGTAACATGAGCATGTTAACGATGCCTTGTTCCGAAGAGAGCGCTATAATATAGCAATAAAATTAGAAATCAAGCGTTATAATCAAAATACGGGCTTAAGCGAACAAAAAGCACACAAAACCTCACTAAAATGCGCGCTGATGTGGACTAATCATTTTTTGCCACTCCCAATCAGGGTGCCCCATAACAATAAAATCAGGATTCTCGGTACTTTCTCGTTGATTGTAAGTTAACGGATTGAATTCAGCGTCCGTGATGCAACCACCCGCTTCTTCAACAATGACTTGCGACGCGCCTGTATCCCACTCACCTGTTGGCCCTATTCGTAAAAAACAATCAGCTTTACCTTCCGCGATAATGCATGCTTTTAATGAACAAGAACCTAATGCAACCGTCGCAAACTGGGTATTTAAATATTGGCTAACAGCTTCAATTTTTTGTCTTCGACTTACAGCTAAGGTTAAATTATCCGGCGTTGCTACCGAAATTTGCTGATCTTGGCCATTTTCACGTTTAAACGCGCCATTTTGATAACTAGCAAAATAAGTCACTTGTTTCGCTGGCCAATGAATAACGCCAAGCACTGGGCGATTATTTTCAACTAAAGCGATATTTACTGCAAAATCACCACTTTCTAAAATAAACTCGCCAGTGCCATCCATTGGATCAAGTAACCAATAACGCTGCCAATCTTTTCTATCTGCCAGCGCTGGAATAGGTGTTTCTTCTGACATAATTGGAATATCAGGCGCTAATGCTTGTAAACCTGCCATCAACACCTCATTCGAGGCTAAATCAGCTTTAGTAACAGGCGTATCATCTGACTTTTGCTCAGCACCTATATCATCCTGTTGATAAATGGCCATTATAGCGTCGCCAGCTTGTTCAGCTAACCGAATACACGGCTCTAAAAAATTATTCATTGCCCGCTCCCGACTCTAAGTACTTTGTTAATAATAGCAAAGCTGCGACACTTCGTGCTTCGGTAAAGTCTTCTTGTTGCAATAATGATTGCCAATCACTTATTGGCCATTTCACAACGACAAGCGGTTCAGGCTCATCACCAGGTAAGGTTTCAGGGTAGAGATCTTCGGCGTACAAAATATGCATAGTGGCATTAAAGTAACTCGGTGCCATGCTGACTTTTTTAAGTTCAGCAAAGTGCTTTGCGCCAAAACCAACTTCTTCTTTAAGCTCACGATCTGCAGCTTGCTGTGGTGTTTCGCCCGGGTCAATTAAGCCCTTTGGAAAGCCCAACTGATAATCATTGGTGCCTGCACAATATTCTCGCACTAATAACAGTTCGTTATCGGCCGTTACTGGCACAATCATAACTGCCCCTCTGCCACCGCCACGAATTCTTTCGTATTGCCTTTGCTCATCATTTGAGAACTTCAATTCGAGAGATTCAACAGTAAATAGTCGACTTTTAGCGACAACTTCATTAGACAAAATTTGCGGTGGTGTAGGATGCTTTTTCTGTGTCATTGGCATTAATTTGCTATCATGGCAGTTATGCTCATCATAAATCTTTTAAAGTGAATTGCCTATGTTAAATTGGTCAAAAATCGATACTGTGTTGTTAGATATGGATGGCACCCTACTCGATTTGCATTACGATAATTACTTTTGGCTAACCGTTATTCCCGAGCAATATGCGCGTAAACATAAAATCAGCTTAGACGAAGCAAAAGCTGACATTTTACATCGTTATCAACAAGTTCACGGACAAATTAATTGGTACTGCTTAGATTATTGGCAACAACAACTTGATTTACCAATTATGGCGCTGAAACGTGACATTCAACATTTAATCAGAATTCGTGAAGATGTTCCGCCGTTTTTAACTGAGCTTAGAAAAGCAGGCAAACAATTGATCATGCTTACTAACGCGCACCCAGATTGTGCCATGTTAAAGTTTGAACATACTGCTATCGATAATTACTTAGATGGTGTGATCTCAACTCATCAATATGGCGTGAGTAAAGAGCATCAACCATTATGGCAACAAGTACATCAAGAATGGCAGTTTGATAAGGAACGGACTTTATTTGTGGATGACAGCCCTGCCGTGCTAGATGCGGCAAAAGAGTTTGGTATTGGTCATATACTTGCGGTTGCCAACCCTGATAGTCAGCAACCGCATAAGCAGTTCGATGGCTTTTTATCAACCATCGATTTTCGCGAGCTTATACCTGTTGAATGATTACTTCGGGTAACGCTGCTCTAAGCCTTGGTATACAAGTTTTGCAAAATCTGCATGCTCTGTATCGAGGCTTTTTACCACTTCAACTAAGTGCTCGTTATCTTCTTGGCCATTCCACACCTTGATATAGCTACCGTCTTTGTAGCCATGATCTTGGCGGAAGAAATTCAAGGTGTTTTTACCAACGTAGCCACGGTATAAATCATCGATATCCATACCGATTTGCGCCATACAACCTGCAAATGCAGCTGCATTAAAACTCTTTTCAGCAACTGCTGACGCGGCTAATAATTCGAGTGTTTGTTTAAAGTCATCGGCTTGAACTGGCGCACTTAACTCAGCTTCAAGTTGCGCAGCTAACTGCTCATAGCTGGTTTCGCCATCAATGCGTAAAGATAAACCAAAATGGAAAATATCAACTAACTCTAAAATAACTTGTTCTGTATCTGGGGTTTGTTTCTTCCACCACTTCCAACCGTAGTGATCCAGCATTTCAGCACACTCAACCCAAATTGCACGATACCATTCAAAACCTTGGCTAAACCATTGCTCATGAACTTTGGTATTCATCGCATTTTGCATCTCGAGCATAACAACGAGTTTTTGTAAATTAGCAGACATTCTTTATCCCAACTTGCATTTTTTATTTGCCTATATACTACAGTTAAATTTGAGTTTGATGTAGGTAAAGATGAAATAAATCCCGCAACAAGCAGGTCATCTTTGCAGTTGATAAAAATAACCGAGGAAGCCCATGTTTAAATCTCTATTCATTAGTGCACTGTTTGTACTATCAAGCCAAGTTATCGCTGCAACTGCAACCAATATTGCCGAATCAGCAGAGCAAGTTAGTCCGTTATTACCTGGCTTAACGGTGCCAAATGTTGAATTGAAAGACCAATACGGTAAAACCGTCTCGCTAGCTGAGCGCTTTAAAGAAAAAACTACCGTGCTGATTGTTTATCGTGGCGGTTGGTGCCCATATTGTTCAAAGCAATTGGCCAGCGTACAAAAAATTGAGAAAAAATTAGCAAATTTAAACGCGCAATTAATTGCCGTTTCACCAGACAGCCCTGAAAAACTCGCTGAAACAAAAATTACAGCTCCTAGCTATCAATTGCTTTCTGACGACAGCCTCACTTTGGCGCAAACGTTAGGTCTAGCGTTTTATTTAGATGACAAAACAGCAAAGATTTACCGTAATAAGCTTGGGGTTAACTTTGTCTCGTTAGAGGGTGAGGCGAAAGTCGCGCTACCAGTACCCGCAGTATTCGTGATAGACACAAATGGGTTAGTTCATTTTCAATACGCTAACCCAAATTACAAAGTACGCTTAACAGAAGATTTATTACTAGCCGCTGTTAAATCAGTGAGTGAGCAATAAATTGGCAACCGATAAGCAGAACTTGTTTCTGCTTATCGGCCTTGTGTAAACTCTTGCCAAGATTCAATTAAATCAACAAAGTCTTCAAAGCCGCAGCCACTGCAGAGGCCTTCTTCTTCAAGCATTAAATCATCATCTTGATAGGCAACTAGGTCTTCGTTGTCTTGATGTAATGCATGTGCTTCGAATAACGCTTCATCTTTACTTAAGATCAAATCAATTTCTTGACCTTGTAAAGTTAATGGCTCATTGCTGCTCTTAACCGCAGAGATCAACGCTTGCACCATCGCGATTTTTTCTTTACCGACTTCTTCGTTTAGCCAACGGCCTATGACGGCATGTTCAGAGGAAATTTTAATGCGTAAACCGCTAATTGGGTCGCGGATAAATTGATATTCCATGAAGGGTACTCGTAATACGTTATGTGCTAATTATACCGTTTGCAGCTAGACGTGGCGAGTTTTGTAAGGTTAAAACAACACGAGCGCCCATGCGGGCGCTCGTATTTATGCTATTTAAAATAGCTAGAGTCGCGATTTGAAGCGCGCAGCATCAATAATCGCCCATAGGTATACGATTGGCAGTAAAATAAAACCTACTGCAACATATATTAGTGCACCACTAATCACCCATGCTAAAAAGAATGCAATAGCCGCCATTAAACGACCTTGTACCAATTGTCCTAAACCAGGAAAAAAGATATTACATATTGCTGCGATTACATTACCGCCAGAACCTTGCTCTGCCATACTAACCTCTGTAGTTTTTAATGATTATACTTTTTATAAACACACTTTATGCCAACTTATTATGACTTACAAATCAAAGTGTTAAAAAGTAGCGTTATTTTGATTTTAGTTCTTTTTGCTAAAAATCGGTCAAATTCACAATTTTCATACCTATTCGCTTAATTAAGTGATCTATTTTGAGGCAATAAAACCTCGTTGATAACAAGGCAAAAATTTCGTTATTTAGTTGTTCTAAATGAGAAATTTTTAACGCAGGTAGCGACAGGTTTAATCCCTCAAAATGATTAAGTATTATTGCGGATAGGTATCCTTTCGTAATTTTAATGACTTGCCAAAATAGCTGTTTATAAAAACAGTATTTTATTTAGCCTTGCATAAACACCTGTTATACTCCACCCATTATAGATTGAAAAGGCGTAACGATGGACGTTTCTGAATTACTCGATGGCTTAAATGATAAACAACGGGATGCAGTCGCAGCCCCATTGCAAAACATGCTAGTACTTGCAGGTGCAGGTTCTGGTAAAACTCGAGTACTTGTTCATCGCATCGCATGGCTCATGCAAGTTGAGCAAGCTTCTGCATACAGCATCTTTGCGGTAACCTTCACTAACAAAGCCGCGAAAGAAATGCGCACCCGTGTAGAAGAAACCTTAAAAGCACCGGTTGGCGGTATGTGGATTGGCACTTTCCATGGCTTATCTCACCGCATTTTACGCGCCCATCACCGTGAAGCGAACTTGCCTGAAAGCTTTCAAATCTTAGATTCTGACGATCAACAACGTATGATCAAACGCTTGCTTAAAGCGATGAACATCGATGATAAAAAGTGGCCAGCAAAACAATTTGGTTGGTATATCAGCGCGAAAAAAGATGAAGGTCTACGTCCTAAAGACATTCAAGCCTACGATATTAATGAGCAGATGATGTTGAAAGTCTACGCTGCATATCAAGAGGCTTGTGACCGCGCAGGTTTGGTCGACTTTGCCGAAATTCTGCTGCGCTGCTACGAAGTACTTAAGAACCACCCAACACTTTTACGTCACTATCAACAGCGTTTTGCTCACATGCTAGTAGACGAGTTTCAGGATACTAATACAATCCAATACGCTTGGTTAAAACTACTCGCGGGTAATACGAACAGTATTATGATTGTGGGTGATGATGACCAAAGTATCTATGGCTGGCGTGGCGCAAAAATTGAAAATATCAAACGCTTTTTAACTGACTTCGAAGCCGAAACCATTCGCCTTGAACAAAATTACCGCTCAACGGCAACCATCTTGAAAGCCTCAAATGCGCTGATCAAAAACAATGCTGAACGCATGGGCAAAAGCCTTTGGACAGACGGCAATGATGGTGAGCCTATTTCTGTTTACGCTGCGTTTAATGAATTAGACGAAGCGCGCTTTGTCAGCAGCAAACTGCGTAGCTGGCTAAATGCAGGTAATGCATTACAAGATGCCGCGATTTTATACCGTAACAATGCGCAATCTCGTGTACTCGAGGAAGCAATGCTACAAGAAGGTTTAAAATACCGTATTTACGGCGGTATGCGCTTCTTCGAACGTCAAGAGATCAAAGATGCACTTTCGTATCTACGTTTAGTGGGTAACCGTCAAGATGATGCAGCTTTCGAGCGCGTTATTAACACCCCAGCCCGTGGCATAGGTGATAAAACACTAAGCCATATTCGTGATTGCGCGCGAAATGAATCATTGCCACTTTGGTATGCCGCAAAAGCTATTATCGAGCAGCAGCATTTATCTGGCCGTGCAGCGAGTGCCGTCACTAAATTCTTAGAGCTTGTTGAGCATATCGAAGATAAGATCAGCGATCTCACTTTAGAAGAACAAGCGAAATACGCCATTCAAACCTCTGGGTTAATGGCAATGTATCAAGCTGAAAAAGGTGAAAAAGGCCGTGCCCGGGTAGAAAACTTAGAAGAGCTTATTAGTGCTTGCGGTCAATATGAACTCCCTGAAGATGAAGAGTTCAGCTCGCCACTACAGGGCTTTTTGGCATATACCTCTCTAGAATCTGGCGAAGGTCAAGCTGACGAGCACGAAGACGCGGTGCAAATGATGACCCTGCACTCAGCAAAAGGCCTAGAGTTCCCGTTGGTATTTATGGTTGGTGTTGAAGAAGGCATGTTCCCATCTCAACAAAGTAATGAAGAGTCTGGCCGTTTAGAAGAAGAGCGCCGTTTATGTTATGTCGGTATGACTCGCGCCATGGAAAAACTGTATATTAGCCATGCAGAAAGTCGCCGTTTATACGGCCAAGAAAAATACCACAGTCCATCACGCTTTTTACGAGAAATGCCTGAAGACTGTATCGAAGAAATTCGTATTAAAACACAGGTTTCAAGACCGCCTGCAGCAGGTCGTTTTAGTCCATCAGTAACACATGCCGCATTTGAAGATAGCGGCTTTAACTTAGGTCAACGCGTCTTGCATGCCAAGTTTGGTGCAGGTACTGTACTCAATTACGAAGGTAGCGGCGCACAGTCACGTATTCAAGTGAACTTTGATGACCTAGGCAGCAAATGGCTTGTAACACAGTATGCAAGACTTCAAGCCTTATAATGAGTATTTAACAGCACTGTGCAACGAGCTGGTGATTGCAAAGCATCGCCAGCTTGTCATAGTGCAAGGAAGCGAAGCTTGGTGCTATCAATTTGCAAACCAATTAGCGCTTAAAAATAGCTATGTTTTCAGTAGCAGCTCATTATTAGCAAATAGTGAGTTTCCAAAACATGCTCACCAAATTCTTGGTCAAGAGTTTCAAAACGCAATTTTTGATGGTTTTAGCGGCTTATATGCCGATAAATTAGCCGCACTTGCAGGCACCGTAAAAGCAGGAGGTGTACTGATACTATTGCTGCCTGATGACAGTAATTGGCAAGACCCTGCACTCACAAGTATTACCTCCTATGGCCAAGTGATTCAACACAGCTTTTTTAATCAGCGTTTATTCGCCAAGCTAAAGTTGCAGCCACATTATTTTACTGAGCACTCGCTCCCTGCTTACCAATCAGTATCACCAGCAACTGCTGAGATAAATTTTCAGCAACAACAAACATGTGTTGAGCAAATTATTAAAACCGCGTCAGGACGCGCTAATCGTCCTTTTGTGATCAGTGCCGACCGAGGTCGTGGTAAGTCAGCGGCTTTAGGATTTGCAGCAGCCAATCTTCAAGATAAAAAAATCCTTATTTGTGCAACCCAAGCCAAAGCTGTACAAACAAGCTTTAAACATTTAGCTGCTGAGCTTGGTGTTAGCAAAGAGCAAAACTGTAAGCAATTAGCTAACCTTAGCTATATTGCGCCAGATATACTGCTAAATGAAAAACCTGATTGCGATCTGCTGTTTGTCGACGAAGCAGCAGCGATTCCAGTTCCACTATTATTGCAGATCCTGAAAAGCTACCCACGAATTGTATTTGCTAGCACTATGGTTGGTTATGAAGGAAATGGACGAGGTTACACGTTACGCTTTTTACATTACTTGCGCAGTCAATTTAAATCGCTAAAGACTATTACTCTGGATGAGCCAATTCGTTTTGCTAAACATGATCCACTAGAAAATAGCCTACGCGAACTATTACTTCTCGATGCAAAGTGCCAACACACAAGTAAAGAACAATCTCTCAATTTTGCACAAGTAAGCAAACAACAACTTGTTGATAATGAGCAACTGCTAGGACAGATAATAGCCTTACTTGCTTTGGCACATTATCAAACCAGTGTTAATGATTTACGCCAATTACTTGATGCGCCTGAATTACAATTGTTTATTTGCACTCAAGCAGATGAGCTCAAAGGCGTCTGCTTGGTTGCTCTCGAAGGTGGACTGACTAAAGATATAGCAGACCATGTTAAAGCCGGTCAGCGTCGTCCGCATGGCCATTTGATGGCACAAACACTTACTCAACTAAGCAAAGACTCACACTTTCTGACAGAGGTCTCTGCTCGGGTTGTAAGAATAGCGATAGCACCCGAATGCCATCAGCAAGGAATTGGCTCAGCCTTATTAAAATACTGCGAAAGACAGTTAGATAATTGTAGCTATTTTGGGGCAAGTTTTGGTGCTAATGTATCGCTTGTTAGATTCTGGCAGCACAATGGCTTTCATGTCGTAAAACTCGGTTTTAGTCATGATAAGGCAACAGCTGAGCACCCTGCTTTAGTGATAAAATCGCTTTGCAAACAAAATAGTTCATTGGTACAGCAACTCATTAATGAGTTTAAGTTAGACATATCAGTGCAATTGTTAGGGCACTTTAAAAGCTTACCTTGGCAGTTAGTTGATCAATTAGTATCGCATTTGCCAAGCTCTGCTTGCCCTACTGCATTATCCACTAGAGCAGAGCGGATCATCAGTGATGATTTCAATCTTTTCAATATACAACCTTTACTGTGGCAACTAATATGGCACACACCAATTAGTCTAAAATTATTAGATGAAAATACAAAATTCATCCTTATTAGACTAGTATTACAGCAGACATCTGTGAATAGCTTTATTTATGAAGCTAATTTTGCTGGCCGTAAAGAACTCGATTCACAGTTTATAACCGCAGTAAAAGGTTGGTATGCTCACTATAAATCACTTAACACTAAAAGTACTCAATGCCCTTTTAATAACCCTGGTGTTGATACCAACAACTAGCTTAGCGCAACATACGCAACCCCCTATAAAGTTAGGCATGTCTACCGCATTAACAGGACCTGCCAAACAAATCGGTGAGCAACTTGCGCTAGGCAGTAAAATTTACTTCGATAAAGTTAACAAAACCCAAGGGATCAATGGCCAGAATATAGATCTTATACTCGCTGACGATGGATATGAGCCAAAAAACACCGTTGTAAATACAAGACAGTTTTTGTACACCGAAAAAATTCACGCGATTTTCGGCTCGATGGGAACACCCACCGCTCACGCCATAAAACCATTACTAGATAGGCACCGCATTCCCTTTCTAATGCCGTTTACAGGCGCTGATTTTCTGCATAATAGCTCAATGCCCAATGTGTTTAACTTAAGAGCTAGCTATCAAGATGAAGCTATTGAACAGATAAACTATTTGATAAAAGAACGTAACCATCAAAAGATCGGCTTAATCATTCAAGCTGATGAATTTGGCTACATGGTTGAAAGTAACTTAATCACTGCCTTAGAAGAGTTTGGCATCAAACCTATCGAAGTAGCTCGTTTTAGAAGAAATAGTTCAGATATATCGAAAGCGTTAGAAACTCTGAAGCAAAGCGAAGTAACGGCTGTTTGTATGGTAGGAACCTATCAACCGCTAGCCGAATTTATAAATACCAGCTATGAACAAGGTTTCAAACCTGACTTTACATCCGTTTCATTTGTTTCTAGTCACGATTTATTTGCTCTTGTAAAACACCCAGCAAATATAATGGTCACAGAAGTGGTCCCCAACCCTAATAAATGTGAAAACGCCTGGTGTAAAAGCTTTAAGGAAGATATCAAACCTTATAATGTGACCCCTAATCGAATTATTTTTGAAGGCTATTTGAATGCAGCAGCTTTAGTAGAAGCCGCAAAAGAATGCCCTACACCACTAAATAATCAATGCTTACTAATCCAGCTAAACAAAACCTTTGACAGAGATAGTGAGCTAGCCGCTCTGTTTAGTGACCCCGATAAAGATAAGATAAAAAAAATCTATCGTTCATACTACAAAAGTAATTAAATTTAACTACAACTAATTAGCAATAATGTTCTATGCTATAAAGACTTAACAAGGCTTTGAGGGAAATATGGATCTGATTAATTTTCGTGTCGGGCAAAAGACCATTTCATTAAAAATTCTCGATATACTTCTAACTGAACGTTATGAAGGAAATTTGACATCTTTGCCGAATGAAAATAAAAGCTTCATTGGTGTAAAAGACTACATGGATACACCCACCCCTATCTTTGATTTAGGCATCGTTTTAAACAACCAATCAACTAGTGATACAAACACTGCACTTTCAGATTTATTAGTAGAACGAGAAAAAGAGCACCTAGAGTGGCTAAATGCGCTTGAGCACAGCTTAGTAACAGGCACTCCATTCACTAAATCAACAGATCCTGATAAGTGTGAATTTGGCCGCTGGTATAACAATTTCAAAACAGATAACGAGGATTTACACAGCATTATTGTTAAGTTCGATGCACCTCATCGTGAACTACATGCTATGGCCAGAGAATTATTAGAGTTACAGAAAAGCCAACCCCAAGAAAAAGTTCTTAGTGTTTTTGAAGAAAAAAAACGTCAGGTATTTAATCAACTCGTCAGATTATTTGAGTCAGCCCGAGAACAAATTATCCTTGATTACAAGCCAATTATTATCTTCACAACAAAAGATGGCATCACGCCTCATATAGGTCTGTTAGTTGACCAAGTTGAAGATAACATAAACGTAAAAAAAGAAGATATTAAACCATTAGAGCAGCTCACCTCTGTGGGTTTCGATGTTGATCCTCAGACGAAAATTATGATGCGTGGTTTAATCAAAATGAAAAATAAACATAGCCTGTTGTTAGATCCAAGCGCAATATTCCGTCCAGAACACCTCATGCGCCATGAAGCTGAAGAAACCGAAGAATACGGGCTCTTTTAGTAGCGAGAGTAAAGTTTGAAGCCAGCCCAACCTACCTGAAGAATGAATAAGGCACGTTGTGTGGATAGCTTAAACGCAAAAAAGCCCGACTCTTTCGAATCGGGCTTTCTCTAATTTGGAGCCTGGCGATGTCCTACTTTCACATGGCAAATGCCACACTATCATCGGCGCTGTTTCGTTTCACTACTG
>NZ_CAMZMY010000044.1:0-10542 GCF_947311895.1 Pseudoalteromonas sp. PAR1
AGCTGGATTCGAACCAGCGAAGGCTGAGCCGTCAGATTTACAGTCTGATCCCTTTGGCCGCTCGGGAACCCCTCCACACAGATTTTACTATTGCATTTGGCCCCACTACCAGAAGGAAGTGGTGGAGGGAGCTGGATTCGAACCAGCGAAGGCTGAGCCGTCAGATTTACAGTCTGATCCCTTTGGCCGCTCGGGAACCCCTCCAATGCAACGGCGCTGATAATAGCAAACTGGTTATTTAAGTAAAGAAAAAAACTAAAGAAAATTGGATTAATGCCGATAACTGATTAATCTGGAATCTATTTGGCTAAAGTCTATGCAAGTTGATGGTTTGTTGCTCAATGAGAGTCAACTCGATAATCGTCTTAATAAAAGTGTTCATGAACATCGCTCTGGTGAGTTTGCATTATTATTAGCAATGCTCTCACATGACGCACTTGATTTTAGTCAATTTCATCTACCTAAAACAGAAATAAGTAATCCTCACGTTTCAGAAGAGGTACTTAGAGCCCAGTTAGGGGCAGGTCCTAAGCAATCATTAGCACCAGAGCAATTTGATATGTTGATTGGTCAAGATAATGCTCTTCGATTACTTCAAGGTGGTCTTTCAGACATTCGCTTACGTCATTGTTTAGCACCTGAGCCATTGCATGTTCGAGATGATAAAAATCACATTCCACTAGAAGTGATAGACAATTGTGAGCCCGCAGTAAGAAAACGCTACCTTGATAAAAATCAACCAACTGAGCGTGCCCAAATTGACGCTGCAGCTTTTTACGATAGCTTAACAGAAGATGCTATTCATCAACCTTTGCATTTAATTTCAGCCTAATTGATTAACTACATTGTCACATAAATAAATTAATCTACACTTTAATAAGTAAATTCAAGCAACATAAGAAAAAATACAGCTAATTTTTTATGGCCTTGTTATACTGTGTGCCTATGGCTTAGCGCCATTGTCATTGAACCAAGCTATTAGGACTATAATGAAGAAGACATTCACGCTTAACCACGAGAAGATTAAGTACCCTCGCATGGTTGATGCAGCCAAACACGAAGTAAAAAAATATTTGAAACGTGAGCGTAATAAAATACTCCCAGCTGGTGCTGATTATTGGGCATTTGACTGTAAGTTTGGTGAATCAGCGGATGAAGCCGAAGTTGTTCACGTAGCAGAGATTAATAAATGTATTAGTGATATTGAAGCCAAAGGCTTAACATCGTTTTATGTTGAGATCTTAGCGCGTCCTGCACAGCGTCAACACCAAGAATTTGATGAAGAGTAATTTATACACGGAATCAAAAAATGGGCCTTTTTAGGCCCATTTTTACTTTAAGATAACTATCTATCGAGCAAATGGATCGGCGTTAATCTTTTCTATATACCAATTACCTTTTTTGCGGATCATTTTTACACTGCGCATATCATCCACTTTTTTACCGTTGAAGTAACCCGTAAAGATTAAATTAATATTAGCCTTATCACCGTACTGTTCACGTAAACTCATATTGGTCATATCAACTTCAATTACAACTTCGTCGTATTGCATGTTAATTAGGTTACGAGCGAATTGGTTTGCGGTGCCATAAGACTTCATAATGCGAGCCATTTTTGGAGTTGCGTATTCCATGGCTTGATTTAAATCGTTTTGGTTATACAGTGCATCAAAATAAAGCGTGGCTGTGTTGCCTGGGGTATTTTTTTCGCCCTGAGGTGACTCTTCAGAGCCACAACCCAACATTAAGCAACTACTCAAAAGAGCAAAAATTAAGAGTACGTTTTTCATTATGCTTTGATTTGCTAGATTAAATAATTTTAAGTGTGTGACTAAATGACTGAGATGTAAAGTTAACTTAGTAAAATTGTGGGATTTATTTTTGCTTGGCAATAAAAAAGGATGCCTTGGCATCCTTTCTTAAATTAACTGCACTCGTTATTGAACTAACTCTTTTTCACTGAATTCTTCAGCAAATAATGGGCTAGATAAGTAACGCTCAGTAGCACTTGGTAAAATAACAACGATGTTTTTACCCGCATTTTCAGGTTTTTCAGCAAGGCGTTTTGCAGCAACCACTGCAGCACCAGACGAAATACCTACTAAAATACCTTCGTTTTTCATAAGCTCGTGAGCCATTGCAATTGCATCTTCATTTGATACTTGCTCAGCGGCATCAACAACTTCTAAATCAAGGTTGCCTGGGATGAAGCCAGCACCGATACCTTGGATTTTATGAGGACCCGGTTTAATTTCTTCACCAGCTAAGGTTTGGCTAATAACTGGAGAATTAGTTGGCTCAACAGCAACAGATTGCACGTTTAGGCCTTTTTCTAGTTTAAGGTAACGGCTAACACCTGTAATAGTACCACCTGTACCAACACCTGCTACGAAGATGTCGATTTTACCGTCCATTGCTTCATAGATTTCAGGACCCGTTGTTTCAAAGTGAATTTTTGGGTTAGCTGGGTTTTCGAATTGTTGTAAAAGAATGTATTTTCCAGGCTCGCTTGCTTGAATTTCTTTTGCTTTTTCAATCGCGCCATTCATACCTTTAGCGCCATCAGTTAAAACTAGGTTAGCACCTAACGCTTTTAATAGTTTACGACGCTCTAGGCTCATCGTATTAGGCATAGTCAGGGTTAATTTATAGCCACGAGAAGCTGCTACAAACGCAAGTGCAATACCTGTGTTGCCAGAAGTCGGCTCGATTAATTCTTTGTCTTTGG
This sequence comes from Pseudoalteromonas sp. PAR1, assembly GCF_947311895.1. NCBI lineage: Bacteria > Pseudomonadati > Pseudomonadota > Gammaproteobacteria > Alteromonadales > Pseudoalteromonadaceae > Pseudoalteromonas > Pseudoalteromonas sp. PAR1. The sequence goes on from NZ_CAMZMY010000044.1 coordinate 2,729, forward strand.
TTAATACGCCTGACTTTTCTGCTTCCCAGATCATTGAAGCGCCAATACGGCATTTAACACTAAAGCTTGGGTTACGTGATTCTACTTTAGCAAAAACATTACCTGAGGTTACGCGGTTAAGCTTTACAATCGGTGTATTACCAATTGTTAATGAATTATCTTCAAAAATGTTAGACATAGTGTTCCCTTGGAAGCAATTTATTCAATCGTGATCAACTAGCTTAGGCTATTGATCTGTAATAGTCACACTTTACTGTGACTATTAAAAAACGAAAGTAAAGTTTGGCTATAACATATAGCGAATAGGCTTATAGCATTTAGTAATAAGGTGAGAAAAGAAGGGCGCGCACCGAAAGGTGCGCTAATGGAGTGTTAAAGTAACCAAGCGTAGCTAAATTTAGCAAATAGGGTACGCTGCTCTTTAGTTATCGATGAAAGTTCATCATCTTGATAGCCATTATCAGAGTAACCTGCAAAGAATACTGTTTGCGGGTTCAGTTTGTAAGAATACAATAACTGGGTGGCTAACTTTTTATATTGGCTATCTACATCATCAATGTAATTAGCTTGATTACGTTCTAAATCGGTATAAATGACTGCAAGGCGTAAAAAGCTATTCACGTTAAACTGATAAGTTAACCGCACATCACTTAAATTTGCGGTAAATACTTCGCTACCATCAGCTTCAAGTTGCTCATAAGTATGACGTAAACGTACTTCAAAATGTTTACCAAGATTCATATTCAGTACCGGGCGTATATGAAACTTATCACCAGTGCGGTTATTGGCTAAGTCAACGGCATTACCTGTATACATATATAAAGAAGCAAAGACCCCAGCGGTTGGTTTAAAATCACTGTAAAAGCCAACGCCATTTTCGCTAAATAAATCTGTGTTGCCGTCTATATCTAAACGTGATTTATCGTGTCGAAGACCTGTACGGTTTCGGTGTTCAACAGAGACTTCAAAAAAGCTTTGTAACGGGCCGCTGACAGAAAAGCTGGTTTGTGCTTCTTTTTCAAGAAGTTCGTTATTTTCGTTGTGGGTAATATCCCAATCGGCATACAGGTTAGCGCGGTTCCACCAATTACCTTTATCACCATACCAGCGGTATTCGCCACCTGTAGTAAACTTTTTAAAATCAACTTGCGAGATAAAACCTAAGTCAGCTCTTAAATCAGCATCGCGATAATTATAGTCAGCAAATGCACGCCAGTACTTCTCATCATGTTGATACTTAACATAGTAGCCAGTACCCGATTGTTGTTCTTTACTTAAAACACGAAGTACACCTTCGTTATAGTCGCAATCACTATTTAATTCACAAATTACTTGCTCAGGTTGTAAACAGTTATCACCATCACATAACTCGTCAATAAAATCCTGACTGTATTGCGTTTGTGACTTTAATACTTGTACTAGGAAAACATCGTTCACTGTTGGTTTGTATTTACTATCAATACTATAAACCGTGTTTCTATAATCATCACTTTGTCTGTGAGTTGCTGTTGAACCAAGTGATAACCCTGATTCAAAGTCGTATCGGTATCGCAGAGCACCGTTTTCACTTTTCTCGTCAAGGGCGACAAGAGATGAACCTAAATTGCCCGGGATCAACACATTGGTTTGCGTATCATTGGCAATAAAACCGGCAAATGTATGGCCATTTTTGCTACCTGTGATCTTGGTTCCATAATCTGGTTGGGCAATATTACGGGTATGAATAAGGTTAAGTGTTGATGCAAAGTAGTCAGCGTTATCTAAAAAGAAGGCACGCTTTTCTGGGAAGAACAAGCTGAAATTATTATTCACACTCAATTGAGCAACATCCGCTTCAACCTGTGAAAAGTCAGGGTTAATCGTCGCATTTAAGGTAATATCTGGGGTGATCCCCCATTTAACATCCAGGCTGGCTTCAGTATTGTTCTCTGACTCCCAATCAGCCACTTGTGCGCCATCGATATCACGAGTCTCATTTTTGCCAAGCACCACAGATGGAATAATCGCCACGTTATTGCCTTGCTTTGCTTGTTCAAAACCTTGGTAACTTGGCATTTGGCAAATCCAACAATTGTTACCATGGTCAATTTGCATATTTGAGATACGCAAACGCTCACTACGCGGTAAAAATCGTAAAAACTCCATCGCCATCGTTTTGGTTGCTACGCTGTCGTCAAAATTCAATACGCGTAAGGGAATAGCCACTTCTACTGTGTAGCCTTTATCGTGAATAACACCAACACTATCCCAAATACCGTCCCATGATGAGCTTTCATGTTTAGTCAGTTCGTTTTCTATCGAGTCTTGTTGTACGCCAAGTGGGTTAATAAAAAACTGATAAGCTAATTGAGCATTATTGTATGAATCAATTTTCAGCCCCACTAAGTCATCATCCCATGCTGCATCACGATCACGATAGAAAGCGCGAATTAGTTCTGGATTTGGGTCGTTTGCTTCAAAGCCAATAAATAACGTCTCGCCATCTTCATAGACATAGGCGTGTGTGGTCACTGGGCTTTTGCTGTTTTCATAAGGCCATGTGACATTATCAATCGTGATTTTTTTTGCGTGTTGCCAACTTGGTTCATTTAGCTTTCCGTCAATTGTTGCTTGTTCCGCAACAAAAGGGAGGGTGATGGGTTGGCTGGTGGCCAAGGAAGTAAAAGGTGTGCTCAGTAGAGCGGCACTTAATATAGATTTATACATAAGAACTACACGGGTATTCAAAATTGCGAGCATGTTATTAACTTGCAACTTTGTTAACAAATGCAACGCGATAGGACGCATATATTTACGTTCAAATTAGATTCTGCGAAGCTGTGGTGGTAATTTGCGCAGTTAAACGTTAATTTGGCTGTTTTATAACAAAAGTAAACTAAAACGTGGTAAAAGGTTACCACCTAAAAATTGAAGTGATCGTTATGAATTTAATTCTAAAATTAATTGCTGGTATTGTTGCCGGTATTTTAGTGGGCTTGTATGTGCCGCTAACAGGTGTTGAACTCCTCTATACAGTAAAAGAAATAATAGGTCAGTTGATCACCTTTACCATTCCACTGATTATTTTATTTTTTATCGCATCTGGTATTGCTGGCTTACCAAAAGGTTCTGGCCACTTACTTGGCAAAACTGTCGGTTTTGCTTATGGGTCAACGATTATTGCTGGCACCTTAGCGTTTTTATTAGTCAGCGCCATGATCCCATTGTTTGATGGGGGCTTAACGTTTGAAGCTGAAGTAGCTACAGAAGTGGGCAGCTTTATTGATTTAGAAATTCCACCACTTATGAGCGTAATGACGGCGTTAGCTGCGGCTTTCATTTTTGGTATTGGTATGAGCCAAATGCAACTTGATATGTTGAAGAAAGTTTCTGATCAGGGTCGTGATGTAATTGATGGCTTATTAGCAAAGGTTATTATTCCAGCATTACCGTTTTATATTGCCGGTGTATTTGCAGAGATGACAGTCGCTGGCACTGTGGTAGATACGCTGCAAACATTTGGTATTGTATTACTTGCAGCATTGATCATGCATTGGTTATGGCTAACCGTTTTATATGTTTCAACGGGACTTTTATTAAAAAGAAACCCATTAGAGCTTGTAAAAAATATGCTACCCGCTTACTTTACTGCTTTAGGTACAATGTCGAGTGCAGCAACAATTCCTGTATCGCTGCGCTCAAGTAAAGCTAATAATGTAAAAGAAGATGTTGCAAACTTTACAGTGCCGTTATGTGCAACCATCCATTTATCGGGTTCAACAATTACCATTGTGACATGTGCAATGGCAGTGATGTTCTTATCACCGAATATGGATGTACCATCTTTATTTGGTATGTTGCCATTTATTATGATGTTAGGTGTTGTCATGATTGCAGCCCCTGGAGCGCCGGGTGGTGCGGTTATGTCGGCATTAGGACTATTAACAAGTATGCTTGGCTTCAATGAAGGCGCAGTGGCATTAATGATTGCACTTTATTTAGCACAGGATAGTTTTGGTACAGCTTGTAATGTTACAGGTGATGGTATTATTGCGCTGTGGGTTGATCGTTTTAGCGAGAAAAACGCCGCATAAAATGATGAGTGAAACAATAATTTGATTTATTGTTTCACTCATTCTGTGCTAATGTGGCACATTAAATTTACACAAGCATGTATTTGGGTTATTTGAGGGTGTTCCATTGATTAATGTACTTTTAGTTGATGACCATGAGCTTGTACGGACAGGTATCAGACGTATACTTGATGATGTTCGTGGTTTTAAAGTGGTTGGTGAAGCTAAAACCGGTGAAGAAGCGGTGCAATTTTGCCGTCAACATTCGCCTGATATCGTGTTGATGGACATGAACATGCCAGGTATCGGTGGTTTAGAGGCAACTAAGAAAATCTGTCGTTATTGCCCTGATGTAAAAATTATCGTGCTGACAGTGCATTGTGAAGATCCATTCCCAAGCAAAGTGATGCAAATCGGAGCTCATGGTTATCTAACTAAAGGTGCCGGCTCTGATGAAATGGTTAACGCTATTCGTGCTGTAAATGCCGGCCAACGTTATATCGCGCCTGAAATTGCTCAGCAAATTGCCCTTGCACAGGTAAGCGGACGCACAGACGAAAATCCGTTTCAGAGTCTTTCTGAGCGTGAACTGCAAATTATGCTGATGATCACCAAAGGTGAAAAGGCACAAGACATAGCAGAGCGTTTGAACCTAAGTTCTAAAACAGTGAATAGCTATCGCTATCGCATGTTTGAAAAGCTAAATGTGGGTGGTGATGTTGAACTTACGCATTTAGCAATACGTCACAAAATGATCGACATTGATAGTTCGCATTAATTTGCTCAATGTCTGATTTCGAACCAGCCCGTTTTCTTAAAACACTATCAAGTGAGCCCGGTGTCTACCGAATGCTTGATAGTGAAGGGCAAGTTATTTATGTCGGTAAGGCTAAAAATCTAAAAAAGCGCGTAACTAGTTACTTTCGCAGTAATGTAACTGATAGTAAAACACGTGTCTTAGTAAGCAATATTTGCGGTATCGAAGTCACTCTGACTAACACAGAGACCGAAGCCTTATTACTTGAAAACAACTTAATAAAAAAATATCAGCCTCGTTACAACATTTTACTGCGCGATGATAAATCATACCCTTATATTCTTTTAACTGATCACAAACACCCGCGACTCGCTTTTCATCGTGGTAGCCGTAAAATCAAAGGCGAGTATTTTGGTCCATTCCCAAGTGCAGGGGCGGTATCTGAAAGCCTGCGTTTAATGCAAAAAATCTTTCCGGTTCGCCAATGTGAAGATGCCTATTACCGAGCTCGAAGTCGTCCATGTTTACAATATCAGTTAAAACGTTGCTCAGCGCCTTGTGTTAATAAAGTTACCGATGAAGAATATCAACAAGAAGTCGATTTTGTACGTAAGTTTTTACTAGGCAAATCTCATGAAGTTATTGCTGATTTAATTGCTAAAATGGAGCAAGCAAGCAAAGAGCTTAAATTTGAGCTCGCTGCAAAAGTACGCGACCAAATTATGTTACTTCGGAAAATGCAGGAACAGCAATCGATTTCCGGTAATCATGCCGAAATGGATGTGGTTGGCTTTGCGCATTTAAATGGTTTAAATGCGGTTCACTTATTAATGATCCGCGATCATAAGGTACTTGGTAGCAAAACCTATTTCCCCAAAGTGCCCAAAGACTATGGGCAAGAAGAGATTTTAACTTCCTTTTTAGGCCAGTATTACTTAGCACCTGGTGCAACAGGGCGCATTGCTAAAGAAATCATCTTACCGTTTACAATCGAAGAGAGTGAGCTTCTAAGCGATGCACTTACGGCAATTTCTGAGCGTAAAGTGAGTTTAAAAGTCGCAAATCGCGGTGAGCGAGCTCAGTATCTTAAGCTTGCTAATAAAAATGCCCTTAACAGCATTAGTGTTAAGCAAAGCACGCAGGACTCAATTAATAAACGCTACGCACAATTAAAAGAAACGTTACGCCTAGATGATATAAATCGTATGGAATGTTTTGATATCAGCCATACAATGGGTGAAAACACGGTTGCAAGTTGTGTGGTGTTTGATTCGCAAGGTCCAAATAATAAAGAGTATCGCCGTTTTAATGTTACCGGCATCACTGGCGGTGATGACTATGCTGCAATGGAATTTGCACTTAATAAACGCTACAACAAAGTAGTCGATGAAGAAAAAATTCCAGATGTCATCTTTATCGATGGGGGTAAAGGGCAATTATCTCGTGCTGAACAATATTTTGAAAACTGGCCACATAATAAAATGCCATTGCTGGTGGGTGTTGCAAAAGGCACAAGCCGAAAACCAGGTTTAGAAACGCTATTAATTGATGGTGGACGAAAAACAATACCACTTGATTCAGACGCGCCGGCACTGCATTTAATCCAACATATACGTGATGAGTCGCACCGTTTTGCTATTGCTGGGCATCGTAATAAACGTCAAAAGCAACGCACGCAATCATTATTAGAAGAAATTACCGGTGTTGGACAAAAGCGCCGACAGGCATTATTAAAATATTTAGGGGGCATGCAAGGGGTAAAAGCTGCTAATATAGACCAATTAAAACAAGTTCCTGGGATCAGCCCTGAAATGGCTGAAAAGATATTTAATCATTTGCATGACAAGGCGTAGCCTTCGTGCGAATATAGTAAAAAAAGACATCTCCAAGTAGTTATGTGGAATATTCCAAACACACTCACAACCTTTAGACTTTTTCTTATCCCCATTTTTTTGGTGATATTTTATTTGCCTTTCTCATGGGCGTTTTTCGCAGCTGCGTTTGTTTTCTGGCTTGCGTCAATCACAGATATCCTTGATGGCTATCTTGCGCGTCGTTTAAATCAGTCAACGCCATTTGGTGCGTTTTTAGATCCTGTTGCTGACAAAGTAATGGTCTGTGCGGCACTTGTTGCTTTATCAAGCCATTATCAAAGTTTGTATATGACTATACCTGCATTAGTTATTATTAGCCGCGAAATCGTTATTTCTGCATTACGTGAATGGATGGCAGAGCAGGGTAAGCGTGACAATGTGGCTGTATCTAACATGGGTAAGTTTAAAACTGCGGCACAAATGCTAGCCATCATTGGTTTGATTTGGCAATTTGATACATGGATGATCTACTTAAGTTATGGTCTTTTATACGTTGCAACATTCTTAACGCTTAGTTCTATGCTGCAGTATTTAATGGCAGCATGGTCAGAATTGACCAAAAATCGATCCTAAGCGTATAATTACACACCGTTTTAGATAAAAAATAAGCAAACAGTTCAAAACTAGCATTTTTTATATTGACGCGTTTAATAATCTCTGTAGAATGCGTCCGTGTTGAGAGGGCATAGCCCCCAAGATAAAGAAAGCGGCACTAGCTCAGTTGGTAGAGCGCAACCTTGCCAAGGTTGAGGTCACGAGTTCGAGCCTCGTGTGCCGCTCCAATTATCTAATTTGGCGGAATGGCAGAGTGGCCATGCAGCGGATTGCAAATCCGTCCACCTCGGTTCGACTCCGGGTTCCGCCTCCATTCAACACTCCACGCGCTCTATGAGCAACCCGATGCCCGGGTGGTGGAATTGGTAGACACAAGGGATTTAAAATCCCTCGCTGGTAACAGCGTGCCGGTTCAAGTCCGGCCCCGGGCACCATTTTGTGGTTAACTACAATACCAAATGTAGTTTTAAAATTACGATTTAACTCTAGAGTTAATATGATGCGGCACTAGCTCAGTTGGTAGAGCGCAACCTTGCCAAGGTTGAGGTCACGAGTTCGAGCCTCGTGTGCCGCTCC
>NZ_CAMZMY010000045.1:0-6788 GCF_947311895.1 Pseudoalteromonas sp. PAR1
TGATAGCTGATAGCTGATAGCTGATAGCTGATAGCTGATAGCTGATAGCTGATAGCTGATAGCTGATAGCTGATAGCTTTTACTTGGAGGTTCTATGTCTGATTTGGTTTTTTCTGATTCGTTTATCGACGGTGACTTTTACTCTACGAGCCAGCGTTTTAGTGTAGATAACCCCGCAACCGCAGAGTCGATTACTCAGGTCTCTGATATTGATGAAGCTGGAGTTGAGCAGGCTTTAAAAAGTGCTGACGAGGCATTTAGCAAACTAAAGCAAACAACTGCAACCGAACGTAGTGAAACGCTGCGCCGATGGTATGAGTTGGTTATTGAGCACAAGCAACAGCTTGCTGAGTTAATGACTAAAGAGCAGGGTAAGCCTTTAAAAGAAGCCTTGGGCGAAGTGGAATACGGTGCAGGCTTTATTAAATGGTTTAGTGAAGAAGCAAAGCGTAGTTATGGCGACACAATTCCTGCTACTGACAGCAAGCATCGTTTAACAACGATAAAGCAACCAATTGGTGTGGTGGCTGGTATTACACCTTGGAATTTCCCGATTGCCATGATCACCCGTAAAGTTGCACCCGCTTATGCCGCGGGTTGTAGTTTTGTGATTAAACCTTCGGAGCATACGCCATTGTGCGCTATTGCCTTAGCCTATCTTGCTGATAAAGCAGGATTTGTAAAAGGATCGCTGAACGTGGTGGTCTCTGAAAACGCAAAAATGGTGGGTGAGATCATGACCGAGTCGGAGCGTGTACGTAAGTTCACATTCACTGGCTCAACCGGTGTAGGTAAGCAGTTACTATCGCAGTGCGCTTCAACCATTAAGCAAACGTCTATGGAACTTGGCGGCAATGCCCCGTTCATTATTTTTGATAATGCCGATTTAGATGAAGCAGTTGCAGGCCTTATGGGGGCTAAATTTAGAAACGCAGGACAAACCTGTGTTGCCGCTAACCGAATTTTTGTTCAGCGCTCAGTGCTTGAAACGGTGCTTGAGAAACTCACAGACAAAGTAGCTGAGTTAAAGGTAGGTAATGGTCTAGATGACGGGGTAGATATCGGCCCATTAATTTACCCTAAAGCAAAAGAAAAAGTGCAAACACTTGTGCAAGATGCAGTTGATAAAGGGGCGTCGTTGATCGGTGATAACAGCGAGCTTGAAGGTAGCTTCCAAGCACCATTAATTTTAACTGATGTTACTCCAGAGATGGATATTTATCATGATGAAGTGTTTGGCCCAGTTGTGAGCATAATCACCTTTGATGATGAAGAAGAAGTACTTCAGCTTGCGAACGACGTACCTTACGGTTTAGCCGCATATTTTTATAGTGAAAACATCAAGCAAGTTTATCGCGTAAGCGAAGCACTCGAATACGGCATGATAGGTATTAACGAAGGTCTCATTTCAAACCCAGTAGCGCCGTTTGGCGGTGTTAAACAGTCAGGCTTAGGTCGAGAAGGCGGTCACCAAGGTCTAGATGAGTACCTAGAAGAGAAGTATCTTTGTGTTAAAATTTAAGCCATCAGACTGATAGCTAAGTCCTTGCGCGCGAAATAAATTTCACGCCTACATTAAAGACAACTATTCGCACAAAGAGGATAAGAGGGCGCTACGCTTTAGAGGAAGTAAAAAAATGATCTTTTGGTTTCCTCATTCTTTTCTCATTCTCTCCTCTTTGTGCAATTACTTTCGCGCGAAATAAATTTCACGCCTACATTCAAGAGAACTAATCGCACAAAGAGGCTAAGAGGCGCTACGCTTTAGAGGAAGTAAAAAAATGATCTTTTGGTTTCCTCATTCTTTTCTCATTCACTTCTCTTTGTGCAAAATAAATTGAACCACAGAGAGCACAGAGGCGCTGCGCGCTACACAGAGAAAACCAAATTATCACAAAGAGATTATGAGGCGCTTCGCTTAAGAGGTAATATTCTTTTGGTTTCCTCGTTCTTTTCTCATTCTCTCCTCTTTGTGCAAAATATATTGAACCACAGAGGGCACAGAGGCGCTGCGCGCTACACAGAGAAAACCAAATTATCACAAAGAGATTATGAGGCGCTTCGCTTAAGAGATAAATATTCATTTGGTTTACTCATTTTCTTCTCATTGTGCAAAACATATTTGAACCACAGAGTACACAGAGGCGCTGCGCGCTACACAGAGAAACCAGTGATCACATAGATATTATGAGGCGCTACGCTTAATAGAAACATCTCTCTTTCTTTTCCTCTGTGCTCTCTATGGCCTCTGTGGTTAGAAAAAGATCTTTAATTCACAAAGAGAGTAAGAGGCGCTTCGCTTAAGAGATAAATATTTCTTTGTTTTACTCATTCACTTCTCTTTGTGCAAAAACATTTAAACTACAAACAACACAGTTCCCCTTCAAACTTGCCAGCTTACGGCCTAAAGCTATCAACTCCTCACCTTTATTTTCATAAAATGATAGCGCTGTCATTTTAGTTTTTATATGATAGGAACGAATTATTAACAAAAATGAAAAATAGTACGCAGAAATACCGTACACTCAGGGCATAAACGAGGAGAAAGTAATGGATTTTAAGAAGTCACTATTCGCGGTAATGCTAGCGACTGCGCCTTTAATGGCAAGTGCAGCATTAACTCAATCGCAAGTTGATCAGTTTGCGAAAGGCACCGAACTGCTGTTTTCGGTTGAAGATAACTTTCGTAATAAAGATGCGGGCTTTTTAGGAAAAATCACCCTCAATAATGGCTCTGATGTGGCGTTGCCTGCAGGCGAGAGCGATTGGCAGCTTTATATTCACTCTGTTCGTAAAATCTCAACCGAGCATGTCGCAGGCCTAAACATCGAACACGTTAATGGTGACCTTCATCGCATCGTACCAACGAGCTCGTTTAAAGGTTTAGGTGCAGGTGAAAGTATAGAGTTGCCGTTTGATGCGCAAGTATGGATTGTTGCTTACAGTGACTTTATGCCACGGGCATTTTTTGTTTCAGGTAAGAATAAACCTGCCGTATTTGCCAACACCGACACTGAAGACTTTAAACAGTTTGTTACGCCATTTACTCGAGAAAACCAGTTACGTCGTTACAATGAACCAAAAGATTTATCGGTTTTAGCAACGGCAAAAGTACGCTACGAACGAAATAACGCTGATAAAGTGTCGGTTAGTAAAGACGATGCCTTAAAGCGTATTATTCCGAAGCCTCGTAAAATTGAGTTTAATCGTGGTAGCGCAACACTTAATAATAATTGGCAAATCAGTTATCAAGGTCAGCTTAAACACGAAGTTATGGTGTTTATGCAAGACTTACAGGATGACTACGGCATTAGCCTTAAAGCACAGCCTGATCACATCAATATTGGCAAAGACAAAGTTATTCGCTTAAAAGTTGACCCTAAACTCAATAATGCAAAAGCTGAAAGCTATACCCTTGAGATTGACGATGAAGTTATCACCATCATAGGTAGCGATAACGCCGGTGTGTTTTATGCTATGCAAAGCTTATTGAACCTGATTCCTGCAAACAGCCAAGGCAGTGCCAGTTTACCGCAGTTGGAACTTGAAGACTCACCACGCTATGGCTGGCGTGGCATGCATTACGATAATGGCCGTAACTATCATGGCAAAGAGGCAATGTTCAAGTTAGTTGAGCAAATGGCTCGCTATAAAATGAATAAGCTACACTGGCACTTTTCAGAAGATGAAGGCTGGCGACTTGAGATCCCAGGCTTACCAGAGCTCACTGATGTTGGCGGTTATCGCTGCTTTGATTTAGAAGAGCGCGAGTGTTTATTAACTCAGCTTGGCACTGGGCCATTTAAATCAGGCTCAGGTAATGGTTATCTGAAACGTGATGAGTTTGTTGAGCTATTAAAGTTTGCTAAAGACCGCCATATTCAAATCATCCCTGAAGTTGAAGGCCCTGGCCATGCGCGTGCTTCAATCAAAGCGATGGAAGCGCGTTATCACAATATGTTAGAGCAAGCTGAGCAAGCGGCTAAAAACAATATTAAAACTCGCTCTGCAAACAAAGAAATTCAACACATAGATATGGGGCCAGCAACGCAATACTTGCTTACTGATCCTAAAGATAGCTCTGTGTACATGACGGTACAAAACTACAAAGATAACTCAATGAATGTGTGTATGGACTCAACCTACGCATTTTTAGATAAAGTAACCTATGAACTTCAGCAGATGTATCGCGAAGCAGGTGTTCAGCTAAAGAACCTGCATATTGGTGGTGATGAAGTCGGTGCTGGTTCGTGGATAGGCTCGCCAATCTGTCAGGCGCTATTTGCCGATCCTAATAACGGTGTATCTGGCCCAGCTGATTTAAAACCTTACTTCACACAACGTGTTGCAACCTTACTTGAAAAACGCGGTATTTCTCCAGGTATTTGGGAAGATGGCATCATGTATGACCGTGAAAACCCATTTAAACGAGATGAATTTCCTAATAAAACCTTTACCGTAAATACTTGGGATAACATTTGGGAATGGGGCGTTGCCGATAGAGCATACCGCCTAGCAAATGCTGGTTACCAAGTGGTGTTATCACACGGTACGCATTTGTACTTTGACCACCCATACGAAGCAAGCCCACAAGAGCGTGGTTATTACTGGGCAACTCGTTACACAGATACTAAAAAAGCCTTTAATTACATGCCTGATGACGTGTATGCAAATGCCGATTACACTCGCACTCGTGAGCCAATCGTTAATTTAGAAGCGTTGGTTGGTCGCCCGTTACCTAAACTTGAAAAGCCTGAGAATATTCTGGGTATGCAAGGTCAGGTATGGTCAGAAACAATCCGTACTGAAGATCAAGTATTAGCAATGATCTTCCCGCGTATTTTATCAGTCGCAGAGCGCGCATGGCATAAAGCCGATTGGGAAGGCGAAAACGTCGATAGTAAAAAACAAGCAAAAGACTGGGCTGAGTTCTCAAGTGCAGTCGGTTTAAAAGAGCTTAATAAGTTAGCTAAAGACGGCATCAACCTGCATTTACCAGTACCTGGCGGTCTGATTGAAGATGGTAAATTATACGCCAACAGCGCATTTGCTTATTTGAGTATTGAGTACAGTCTAGATAACGGCCAAAGCTGGCAAACTTACGTTGAGCCAGTAAAGGTTGATAATAATGCAAAAGTTGCTTTACGCACCCGCTTGAACGCACAGCAAACCAGCCGCGTAACAGTTGTTGGTGAGTAATGTTTTTGCGATAAATAAATGTGACGCTTACAGAAAAACTTAGGCGTCATTTTTTGTTTTCCTCATTCTTTTCTCATTCACTTCTCTTTGTGGAAAAAATTATTGAACCACAGAGTGGACAGAGGCGCTGCGCGCTACACAGAGAAAACCAAATTGTTGTGCTTCAATGAAACCGGACACTAATTTAGGTGGTATTATTACCACTCAAACAGAGGTGTTCTATGACAAAACAACGTCGCTCTTTTTCTCAAGAGTTTAAACTTAATTCAGCAAAATTAGTCCTTGATGATGGATACTCATTTCCAGAAGCCGCTCGTTCACTAGAAGTCGGTGAAACAGCCCTTCGACGTTGGGTTAAGCAATTACAAGAAGAGCGTGGTGGCACAACACCAAATTCTAAAGCGCTTACTCCTGAGCAGCTTAGAATTCAGGAGCTTGAAGCTAAAGTTAATCGGCTTGAAAGAGAAAAAACAATTTTAAAAAAGGCTACCGCTCTCTTAATGTCAGACGAGATAAACAATATTCGTTGATAGACCAATTAAGTGAGCATGAGTCAGTGGAAATGGTCTGTAGCGTATTAAATGTTCCGCGTTCGAGTTATTACGATTTTAAGCAGCGTGTGACATCAATTAAACTTGAAGAGGTGCAGCTTAGATCAACGATTAACGAGTTATTTTCACTCAGTCGTGGAGCTGCTGGTAGCCGCATGTTGGCGGTGATGCTAAAAGACGCTGATTTAACTGTAGGCGTTTTTAAGGTACGCCGTATCATGCGTGATATGGGGTTGGTCTGTAAACAACCAGGGCCTCATTCATATAAATTAGCGACGGCGGAACGACCAGATATTCCAAACAAACTTAATCGTGAGTTTAAAGTAAATAGCGCAAATCAAGTTTGGTGTGGGGATATCACCTATATTTGGACGGGTAAAAAGTGGTCTTATTTGGCTGTTATTATCGATTTTTTTGCTCGCCGTGTGGTTGGTTGGGCGATGTCTGACAAGCCTGACACTGACTTAGTTATTAAAGCATTAGATAGGGCTTACGAACAACGAGGCAAACCATCTGGACTGATGTTTCATTCAGATCAAGGTAGTCAGTACAACGCAAGAAGGTTTCAACAAAGACTGTGGCGCTACCGGATAGGGCAAAGTATGAGTCGCCGAGGGAATTGTTGGGACAATGCGCCAATGGAGCGTCTATTTAGAAGTTTAAAAACAGAATGGGTTCCCTCATTAGGTTATAGTAATTATCAAGAAGCTGAAAAAGATATTAGTAATTATTTGATGAATTATTATAACTGGCACAGGCCACATAGCCATAATCAAATGGTTGCCCCTGCTATAGCAGAAGAAAAACTTAATTCACTGTCCGGAATTAGTTGACCACAACAAAGAGAGCGCTGCACTTAAGAGAAAGTAATGTTTAGGTTTACTCATTCTTTTCTCATTCACTTCTCTTTGTGCAAAAAATTATTGAACCACAGAGATGTATGGACTCCCCTCCCACAGGGGGGTAACGTAATAAGCGACAAAACTTTTACAAAAGGAGTCCATACATGATGAATCTTAACGTTATTGCGATTGATTT
>NZ_CAMZMY010000046.1:0-3285 GCF_947311895.1 Pseudoalteromonas sp. PAR1
CTATCATCGGCGCTGTTTCGTTTCACTACTGAGTTCGGCATGGGGTCAGGTGGGTCCAAAACGCTATTGTCACCAAGCAAATTTGGGGCGTTAATCGCTTTTGCAATTAACTAAAATCTGGAATTCTGATATCAAGTAAATGTCTACTTTAGTGTCTTAACTTCTGTCTGTTACGCTGTCATAAAACGCGTTTGGCGTTGTATGGTTAAGCCTCACGGGTAATTAGTACAGGTTAGCTTAATGGCTCGCACCACTTCCACACCCTGCCTATCAACGTTGTAGTCTTCAACGGCCCTTCAGAGACTTTAAAAGTCTAGTGAGAACTCATCTCGAGGCCTGCTTCGCGCTTAGATGCTTTCAGCGCTTATCAGTTCCGAACGTAGCTACCGGGCAGTGCCATTGGCATGACAACCCGAACACCAGCGGTTCGTTCACTCCGGTCCTCTCGTACTAGGAGCAACCCCTCTCAATTCTCAAACGCCCACGGCAGATAGGGACCGAACTGTCTCACGACGTTCTAAACCCAGCTCGCGTACCACTTTAAATGGCGAACAGCCATACCCTTGGGACCGACTTCAGCCCCAGGATGTGATGAGCCGACATCGAGGTGCCAAACACCGCCGTCGATATGAACTCTTGGGCGGTATCAGCCTGTTATCCCCGGAGTACCTTTTATCCGTTGAGCGATGGCCCTTCCATTCAGAACCACCGGATCACTATGACCTACTTTCGTACCTGCTCGACGTGTCTGTCTCGCAGTTAAGCTGGCTTCTACCATTACACTAACCGTACGATGTCCGACCGTACTTAGCCAACCTTCGTGCTCCTCCGTTACTCTTTGGGAGGAGACCGCCCCAGTCAAACTACCCACCAGGCACTGTCCGTAACCCCGATTAGGGGCCAACGTTAGAACATCAACACTACAAGGGTGGTATTTCAAGGACGGCTCCACAAAGACTAGCGTCTCTGCTTCAAAGCCTCCCACCTATCCTACACATGTAGGGTCAATGTTCAGTGCCAAGCTGTAGTAAAGGTTCACGGGGTCTTTCCGTCTAGCCGCGGGTACACAGCATCTTCACTGCGATTTCAATTTCACTGAGTCTCGGGTGGAGACAGCGTGGCCATGGTTACACCATTCGTGCAGGTCGGAACTTACCCGACAAGGAATTTCGCTACCTTAGGACCGTTATAGTTACGGCCGCCGTTTACCGGGGCTTCGATCAAGAGCTTCGTCCGAAAACTAACCCCATCAATTAACCTTCCGGCACCGGGCAGGTGTCACACCGTATACGTCATCTTGCGATTTTGCACAGTGCTGTGTTTTTAATAAACAGTCCCAGCCACCTGGTCACTGCGGCTCCCGTCCGCTTAGAGAGCAAGTCTCATCACAGATAGGAGCGTACCTTCTCCCGAAGTTACGGTACGATTTTGCCTAGTTCCTTCACCCGAGTTCTCTCAAGCGCCTTAGTATTCTCTACCTGACCACCTGTGTCGGTTTGGGGTACGATTCGGTATAATCTGAAGCTTAGAGGCTTTTCCTGGAAGTATGGCATCAACAACTTCACACCCTTAGGTGCTCGTCTCGTGTCTCAGTCTTAGCAACCCGGATTTTCCTAAGTCACCAACCTACTCACTTTCACATGGACAACCAACGCCATGCTTGTTTAGCCTGCTCCGTCCCCCCATCGCAATTATACCAAGTACGGGAATATTAACCCGTTTCCCATCGACTACGCCTTTCGGCCTCGCCTTAGGGGTCGACTTACCCTACCCTGATTAACATGGGATAGGAACCCTTGGTCTTCCGGCGTGCGGGTTTTTCACCCGCATTATCGTTACTCATGTCAGCATTCGCACTTCTGATACCTCCAGCAACCCTCCCGGGTCACCTTCAACGGCTTACAGAACGCTCCCCTACCACTCATACATAGTATGAATCCGCAGCTTCGGTGCATAGTTTAGCCCCGTTACATCTTCCGCGCAGACCGACTCGACCAGTGAGCTATTACGCTTTCTTTAAAGGGTGGCTGCTTCTAAGCCAACCTCCTGGCTGTCTGGGCCTTTCCACATCGTTTCCCACTTAACTATGACTTTGGGACCTTAGCTGGCGGTCTGGGTTGTTTCCCTCTTCACGACGGACGTTAGCACCCGCCGTGTGTCTCCCGGATAGTACTTTACGGTATTCGGAGTTTGCAAAGGGTTGGTAAGTCGGGATGACCCCCTAGCCTTAACAGTGCTCTACCCCCGTAAGTATTCGTCCGAGGCTCTACCTAAATAGATTTCGGGGAGAACCAGCTATCTCCCGGTTTGATTAGCCTTTCACTCCTAGCCACAGGTCATCCCCTAACTTTTCAACGTTAGTGGGTTCGGTCCTCCAGTTGATGTTACTCAACCTTCAACCTGCCCATGGCTAGATCACCGGGTTTCGGGTCTATACCTTGCAACTATACGCCCAGTTAAGACTCGGTTTCCCTACGGCTACCCTAATCGGTTAACCTCGCTACAAAATATAAGTCGCTGACCCATTATACAAAAGGTACGCAGTCACCCAACAAGTGGGCTCCTACTGCTTGTACGTACACGGTTTCAGGTTCTATTTCACTCCCCTCACAGGGGTTCTTTTCGCCTTTCCCTCACGGTACTGGTTCACTATCGGTCAGTTGGGAGTATTTAGCCTTAGATGATGGTCCACCTATATTCAGTCAAAGTTTCACGTGCTCCGACCTACTCGATTTCACTTAAGATGCATTTTCGTGTACGGGACTATCACCCTGTATCGTCATACTTTCCAGAATGTTCCACTAACACATAATAAGCTTAAGGGCTGGTCCGGTTTCGCTCGCCGCTACTTCCGGAATCTCGGTTGATTTCTGTTCCTACGGGTACTTAGATGTTTCAGTTCTCCGCGTTCGCCTCTTACACCTATGTATTCAGTGTAAGATACCTGCAAGCAGGTGGGTTTCCCCATTCGGAAATCCTAGTCTCAAGCGCTTTTTACTAGCTTGACTAGGCTTATCGCAAGTTAATACGTCCTTCATCGCCTCCAACTGCCAAGGCATCCACCGTGTACGCTTAGTCACTTAACCATACAACCCAAACGGGTCTTTGTTAGTGACAGCTGTTAACTTCGCCAGAAGTTAATTCATCAAATAATGATGAGAATACTAAAGTAGATACCGATTAATCATTGCTGATTAACTGGCATATTTTTACTTTTGAAAACTCTTTATAGATACAAGTATCTATAAGAATTTTAATATCAGCTTTCCAAATTTTTAAAGAGCA
>NZ_CAMZMY010000047.1:0-3163 GCF_947311895.1 Pseudoalteromonas sp. PAR1
ATGCTGATTACAGGTGATGCACCTTCAAGGTCAGTACGCTTGATGCGTGAACCTGTTACTTGAATGCGTTCAACTTTTTCTACACTGTTGTCTTCAGCTGCAACAGTCGATGCAGAAAATGCAGCAGTTGACACTGCACCAAAAGCAATCGCTAAGCGAACTGCTTTTGAAACTTGATTATTTAACATTTGATTCTCCCTGGTCATATCCATGTTATGACTTTATTAATTTATTTATTTAACACTAAAGGGTCAAAGCCCCCCTTAGAGCTATCAAATACTAATATCAGGTACAACTTTTGGTCAACTTTTTTTTAACCTTTGTTTTATAAGGGAATTTAAACAATAAACAAATAATCAACAATAAACCAAATACGTTAATATTAGGTACAAGATAATTGCTTTAAGGTACAGAAAAAGCGTGGAAAACCCACATCAACAGCATTTTGATAGTTAATAAATGCAACAATCAAAATTAACAATTGAAATAAAATAAATTATCTATGACAGGCAAAAAAGGAGGTGGATTTCAAAAAAGTAACATCTATTTATTAAATGCTACTTCTTTTTCTAAATCTAAATAAGGGTTTTAAAGAATCGATTCACCCATAATGTAAATTGCTAGTAATTCATCTTGATTGTTATCAAAGATTTTCCCAACTTCACAATTGACTTTCATTGTTTCTACTTGTTCGATCAAAAGTGCTGACTGGTTAGCAGCATTTACTAACTCAGTTAACCTAAGAATTAGTAGCTCTAATTCATTCATAAAAAGAGACAACGCTTTTTTGAAGTCTATTTTGTTATTCTGATTTTGACGCAAGAAGTTTATGAACGCAGGTAAATTAGTCCCCACTAAAGCATCAAAATTATTTATAAATTCACGTTTCATTTTTATTTCAATTTCATTGAAATAATGCTTTGCACTTTCCAGCTGCTTTCTATCAAGATCGTTAATCAAAGCCATTAGAGATGATGTTAACTCTTGTATAACAAAGTTTGCTGCCGCTAAAATCTTTGCATTTGGCTTTACAATTATTGATTCAGGGTGATGACAGACAAATGCAAATACTCCCTTAGCACTTAATACACGAAAAACCTCAGAGATACTTTTATCAAGTTGACTGTACTCTAGAGAAAACTGTGCAATAACAGACGAAAACTCATCATCTTTAAATGGTAAATTCTCAACGGCTGTATTTGACAGAAAGGTTCCACCTACACTCTTTGAAACCTCGGGATGAATTTTTGCCTGATCGATTCCAACACAATTTAACTTTTTGTCTCTTTGTATCAGCTGAATTAAGGCACCATTGCCCGTGCCAACATCCAGAACCAATGAGTCTGGATCTAACTTAGTCGCGAAACTACACCAGAACTCTTGTAATGCTCCTTGGTAATTTTTTTTAAACCCGTTTCCAAATGAGGTTAGGTGTCCTTGTTGCCAATAATTTGTCCAATGGTCGCTCATGTATACTCCATAAAAAAAGGCTGAATAAATTCAGCCTTTTTACTTTCAAAAAACTTTATTAGAAGCTGATTGAGTAGCTTACACGATAATCACGACCAAAGTTATTATAAAGGTCTTGGTTATCCCAAGTACCGTTTGATGATAACACTGGATCTTCATCTGTTAAGTTATTAACAGTGAAAGTAAGTGCACCGTATGCACCTGCATTATAAGTGTAAGTTAAGTTGTGAATTAACCAGCTATCAAGCTTACCTGTTTGCTCATAGTAGCCATCACCATCTTCATCTTTTTCAGTTTCAGTAGTGCTGTCTGTGTATGTTGCATTCCACGCTAGTGAGTGATCTTCATAAGACCATGCAACCGTTGCAACAGACTTAAGCTCAGGTTGACCTGACCAGCCAGATGTATCTTGTACAACACCACCTACTTCTTGGTCATACGAAAGCACAAAGCTATTCACGTTTTGGAAACGGAAGTCACCAAAACCAGTTTCAAGGTTTGCAGCAATTGTAAAGTCGATACCTTCAATTTCGAAACCAGCACCATTGAAGTAAGATGTACCTGCTTCAACTAGAGTACCTGATGCAGCACGCTTCAGATAGAAAGTCTCATTTGAAGTGTCTGTATCTACTGATACAGCAGAGATTAGGCCTGCAGCTTCGTCAGATAGTAAAGACTGAAGAGACTTAGATTGAATTACATTATCAATCGCTAACTGGAAGTAATCAACTTTGAAAGTAAGGTTTTCGTTTACATCCCACGCGATACCAAGGTTAGTGTAATCTGAAGTTTCAGCATCTAACTCTGAGTTTTGCGTGTAATAAGTGTCATATTGACGCGATGTAGTTGAACCATTTGCATAGTCGATAGCTGATTCAGCTGAGAATGTACGTGCAGCATTTAGAAGGTCAAGACCTGGTGCACGGAAAGACTCAGAATATGAACCACGGATAACGATGTTATCAGCTACTTGCCAACGAGCAGATACCGCAGGAGCAATATTGTCACCGAAGTCAGAGTAGTCATCGTAACGAGCTTTTAAGTTAACTTCTACAGTTTCAGTAATTGGAAGTACTGACTCGAAGAAGAATGCTGTTACATCACGTTTACCCTGTGATGAGTTACCTGCTGAACCACCGATTAAGCCAGCAGCTGATTGACCATCGTAGATATCTGCATAAGTTTGCTCAAAGTATTCCATACCTACGTAGTGTGATACTTGACCACCAGGTAATTCGAATAAATCGAAGCCAATACCAGCAAAGTATTGGTCAAAAGTCGATGAAGATTCTTGAAGTGTTGTTGCTTTCATGTTTGCAACACCTTCATCTGAACCTAAATCAATATCATTAGCTTGGTTGTAAGCTAAACCAGAATAAGAAAGGTAGTATTGACCAACAGATTTGTTATCTGCTTTGTTACGGTGGTAGTAAACTTCCCATGAAGCGTTGTTCCAATCAAGGAAACCACGTAAACCAGTTGTTAAATCGATGTTGTAGTCGTCTACGTTACCGTCACGAGTACCGATACCAACCCAACGGAATAAACCGTATGCACCATCTTCACCGTATGGGTTGTGCTCATTGTCTGCAGACATACCAGTCCAAGGAGCAGCTGGAGGAGCATAACGACCAAATGATGAGTTTTGAACAAACATTGTTTGACCAAACCACTCTACATTTTCAGCGATTTC
>NZ_CAMZMY010000048.1:0-2635 GCF_947311895.1 Pseudoalteromonas sp. PAR1
AATTGAGACTCTAAATTTGTTTGCGTCATCTAGCGAACTAGAATCTGCTGTTAGAACTCAATCTGTACGAGTGCCCACACAGATGATTGCTTTATATTGTTAAAGAACGTTTCGAGCTGCTTTCGCGTCTCGAGGGATGCGTATAATACATCCTTAATTTTTTGAGTCAACACTTAATTTTAAACTTTCTTTTTAGACCGTTTTAAACCGAAGTTTTACTTAACTCTCTGTCAGTTTGTTCAGCGCTTTTCATTGCTGCCCGCCGTGTCAGTGGATGCGCATTATAGGGATGCGAAGAATTAACGCAAGCACTTTTTGAAGGTTTTTTTGATTATTTTCAAATTAATCAGATACCCACCAAATGCAAACATGTTACCCACAAACAACTGTGGATAACTGATGATTTTTAGCAGAATAACTAAACTCTCCGCGCTTGTTATGGTAACTTGCGCCGCAGATTTTCCACTCGCTCACAAGGCAAGAAAAATGACAGACATTATAAATAGTATAAGTAGTCTCCTTTGGGGTCACATTCTGGTTTACCTTTTAATAGCTGCGGGGCTATTTTTCACTCTTCGACTCGGTTTTATCCAATTCACCCAATTTCCACATATGATCAAAGTGATGTTTCAGAGCCGCCAAGGTTCTGGTGAGGGCATTTCTTCATTCCAAGCATTTTGTACTTCATTAGCTGCGCGAGTTGGCACTGGTAATATGGCGGGCGTTGCTGTTGCACTTTATTTAGGCGGTGCCGGTGCAATTTTTTGGATGTGGCTTATTGCTTTAATAGGTATGGCGACAAGTTTTGCAGAAAGTACCCTTGCCCAAGCATATAAAACGGTCGATGAAGATGGCAACTTTCGTGGTGGCCCTGCTTATTATATGGAATATGGATTAGGTAAACGTTGGATGGGAGTCATTTTCTCTCTTTGCCTTATTCTAGCTTTTGGTTTGGTATTTAATGCAGTTCAATCAAACTCTATTGCTGCTGCATTTGATGTTGCGTTTGGGATTCCAAACTATGTTGTCGGAATCGCCTTGGTATTAGGGTCTGGCATTATCATTTTTGGTGGCTTAAAAACTATTTCACGTTTTGCAGAAATGGTTGTGCCATTTATGGCGCTGGCTTATTTGCTAGTTGCACTCTATGTATGTGCCATGAACTACGATTTACTACCAAATGTGTTCATGCATGTTATTAATAGTGCCTTTGGTATCGAGCAAGCAGGCGCTGGTGCAATTGGTTATGGTGTTATGCAGGCGATGATCCAGGGTATTAAACGTGGCTTATTCTCTAATGAAGCTGGTATGGGTAGCGCTGCAAATGCTGCTGCAACGGCAACACCTAACCCGCCTCACCCTGCCTCACAAGGTTATGTGCAAATGCTCGGTGTATTTGTAGATACAATTATTATTTGTACTGCAACCGCAGCCCTTATTTTATTATCACAACAGCTTATACCAGATTCAGGTGTGACTGGTATTGCATTGACGCAAGCTGCCCTTGAAGAACATGTTGGTAGCTGGGGAGCAACCTTTGTTGCGATTGCAATTTTGTTTTTTGCATTTACCTCGATTGTTGCTAATTATTCTTACGCGGAAACCAATTTATTATTTTTAGAACATAACCATGCATCAGGCATGTTGATCTTCCGATTATTAGTACTTGGTATGGTGATGTTTGGTGCGCTCGGCGAATTACCTTTAGTATGGACGCTTGCCGATATTTCGATGGGCTTGATGGCAATTGTTAACGTCATCGCTTTATTTATGCTTTCGGGTGTCGTTATTTGGCTTGCGAAGGATTACAACTCACAACGTAAAGCAGGTAAATTACCTACTTTCGATCCTTCGCAAAACAAAAAGCTCGATCAAACTATTCCTAAAGGCGCGTGGCGCAAATAATCAAGCCAAGTGATTACTTAATTAGGGAGCGATTGTGCTCCCTTTTTTGTATTTGCTAATTTTTCAAAAACAGACAATATGAATGTGATTTGCTGTTCGTTAAGTTTGGATTCAAGCTGCGTAACAAGCTGCTCTTTTATTTGCGCTTTTAATGCTTGTTTTTGCTCTGCAGTTAATAATGGCTGCGATTGTTGCTGATAAGATTGCACGGCGGTGAGCATAGCCATCACCACGTCATTATCAAAATCGGTTAGCGCCGCTTTCGCATTACTGATGACTTGTTCTGATTTTTCAAATGCGGTCGATACTTTATCAACAAGCACACTGACTTCATGAATTTTAAGTACGTCGTTAATGTTCGACATAATAATCGCAACAGGTATTAGTACTAGTGAGATTGCTAAACAAAGCCCAAATACGGCGCCCACCCAAAACTGATTTAAACCACGTTTAAATTGCTCCATTCTCTTTCCTTGATCCTATTTATTGAGTTCAGTAGCACTTAAAACTGAAAAAGCGTTAGCTGATTTAAAATGACTAAGGAAACTATAAAGCTATTTTGGCAATAAAAAAATATTAAGCTGGGATTATAAAAAGAAATATAAATGAAATAGAGAAGTGGTATTAAATATAAATGGTGCCCGGGGCCGGACTTGAACCGGCACGCTGTTACCAGCGAGGGATTTTAAATCCCTTGTGTCTACCAATTCCACCACCCGGGCATCGGGTT
>NZ_CAMZMY010000049.1:0-2324 GCF_947311895.1 Pseudoalteromonas sp. PAR1
TGTTGAACTAAGCCGCTACGCGGAGATCCTATTCTTATAATTTGAGCCACACTTACCTTGGGGTTATCCCATAACTTGGAGGTAAGTCATGAATACACTCATTGAACAAGTCAAAACTGAAATAGCCTATCGTGGTTATTCGCAAAGTACATGTAAAAGCTACTGTGAACATTTACTAAAACTCAGTCATTATTTTAATAAACCGCTCGATTCGATTACTGATGAGGAACTTAACGCCTTTTTTAACGATCCTGCGATTCGTAAACTTTCTAGAGCAAGCCAAAAAATACAGATAAACAGTATTTGGTTCTTGTTTAAGAATATTTTACATCGGCCACTTAACTTAGATATTGTACTGCCAAAAGTAAAACTTCGCGCACCCACGTATTTATCGCGCGATGACATGCGACGGCTTATAGAAAGTTGCACCGATATGCGCTTAAAAACATTGATTATGGTGTGCTATGGGTGTGGCTTACGTATTAATGAACTGCTACGCATTAAAGTGCAAGATATCGATGGACAGCGTAAAACTATTTTAATTGAACAAGGTAAAGGGGATAAATCACGCTATGTGGTTGTATCAGATAGCGTGCTGGCTCAATTACGTTGTTATTGGAAAATGTATCACCCAACAGGTTGGATGTTCTATTCACGGTTATTAATGGATAAACCTATGTCAGCATCAACCTTCAGGAAGCCATTGAGAAAACATGCACAAGCGTGTGGCTTAAAGCACTGTAATCCACATACTTTACGCCATGCTTATGCAACACACCAACTTGAATCAGGTATGCCACTTCATCAACTGCAACATCAGCTTGGCCACAGTGATATTAAAACCACACAAAGTTACTTACATTGGTTACCAGAGTTAGGTCATGGCGGCATTGATTTGCTTGCGAGCTGGAGTAAACAATGAACGCCTTACACCTCGCTGATATTTTAAACTCAAGCTTTGAGAGTTATCGCCAACATCATACGGTGAGTTATCAACAACTGCGCGTGTGTCAGCACCTTCAATCATGCAGAACGGGTCAGCTCGGTTATCAAGCATGGCAATGTGATAGCTGTGGGGAGTCGCAAAAGATTGGATGTAGCTGTCGAGACCGTCATTGCCCGCGTTGCCAAGGCATGGCTACGGCTAAATGGGTGCAAAAACAGCAGGAGGATTTATTACCATGTAGGTATTTCCACCTTGTTTTTACACTCCCTCATGAGTTGAATATCATTGCTCACTATAACCCAAATGCGTTGTATCAGTGTTTATTTAAAGCGACATGGCAAACGCTAAGTAAATTTGCGAAACGGAAAAAGCATGGTCAGTTAGGCATGACAAGCGTACTGCATACGTGGGGGCAGAACTTAAGTCAGCATATCCACTTGCATTGTTTGATACCCGCAGGGGCGCTAAATAAAGCGCACTGGCATGAAATAGAAAAAGGCTATTTATACCCCGTAAAAGCGTTATCAACAGTCTTTAGGGGTAAAATGCTAGCGGAACTCAATGAATGCGATAGTTCATTCGCGAAGATAAACACCCCAACAAAGTGGTGTGTGTATAGCAAAGCCTGTTTAACGTACAGTGAAAAGCTAGTTAGTTACCTTGCTCGTTATACCCGAAAAGGCGTGATGTCAGAATCGCGATTAGTGTCAGCGACTGAAGAAACAGTGAGCTTTAAATACCGCGATTATGCAGATAACAACCGCGATAAAGTCATGACTCTGAGTTGTGATGAATTTTTACGGCGCTACTTACAACATGTATTGCCCAAAGGGTTTATGCGCATTCGCCACTATGGCTTTTTAGCTAATGCGTGTCGCAAGCGAAAGTTAGCATTAATAAGGTCACAAGAATCACACAGAGGTAAAGTGGAGAAGCTAAAGACAGAAAACGTAACACTGATACCGCATTGGCCTTGCCAGTCATGCAAGGTGGGTATTTTACGATTTATTGGTGTGATGAATTCAGATACGCCGACAAATGAAATAGTGCGAACGAGTTAGCAGCCTTGCTTGCTGCTTAAAATCAATGAGTTAACCTGCTTAATTGCTCAGGCTAACGACCTCTGCGTGCGTAAAAATATAATTGCTTCTTAAGGCAAATTTAGGTGTAATGGAAGCATAATAAACGCTGAGTAAAGCAGGGATAGCTTAGATACGATAGGCTCGCCAGTAACGTTGGCTTGATATCGCTTAGGCCAGAAAAAGCAAATTCCCATAGCATAAACAACACCAACTCTGACACACCGAGTAGGTAGCGGCTCAGTCCAACAAGCGATTATGCAACACAAACTGCGTGTCGCATAAATACTAAAATGTTA
>NZ_CAMZMY010000050.1:0-2164 GCF_947311895.1 Pseudoalteromonas sp. PAR1
TGTCGGATAGACGACACCTGTTACCAAGTGTCGCCCTCCTAAGAACCGTACGTGCAACTTTCACTGCATACGGCTCAAGCCTTCACGAAGGCACCTAATTGGTACCCAGCAACTTATAAAGCAGCGAGATTAGGTTCATTCCAAGAGTTGCGGCATTGCCTCTTTGCTTTTCTCTTTGCCAAGTATTCTTGGTATAAAGGATCAAAAGGCGTAGCTTCACTCCTGATTTTCACATGTCTCTCTATTGGCACCTTAGCTATTTGAAATAGATTAAACTGACAATCTATATTCATGCTCTTCTGCCAACCGTGAAATTGCCATTGGCCTCGACGGTTGATAAAGTACTTCATGGCGATCCAAGTTTTTGATTTTGTTGGATGACGCCTTTTAGCCCAATGCCATAACGCTAGAAATAGTTTGTGGCTCACATATCCGAATACTTGTTTGGCAACGCAATGGCGATAGTAATTCGACCAACCCCTGAGTTTCGGATTTATCAACTTGATTAGATCGTTAATGGGGGTGGTTGCGTGCTTTTTAGTGAGTTCGCGCAAGTTACTCAGAAATATTAACGTGTTAGATTTACTCGGTTTAATGAGCAGCTTTCCTTTGTACTTCCTATGGTTAAAGCCTAGGAAGTCAAAACCACGGCTAATGTGAGTAATGTGCGTTTTCTCTTCGGAGAGCGTTAAGCCTCTGTGTGCTAAGAAGTCAGTAATCAACGGTTTGATATCGTTCTCCAGCACGTTCTTTGAAGTGCAAGTGACGACGAAATCATCAGCGTATCCTATAAAGTTGGCTCTCGCCCCATTTTTAAGTGCGGTGGACTTTATGCGTTGCTCAAGACCTGCAAGAGTCATCAGCATCAAGGTTGGAGATATGATCCCGCCTTGTGGTGTTCCCTCGTCAGTGCGATAGAACAGCCCTTTGTCCATAAAACCAGACTTTAACCATTGTTCCAACATTCGTTTATCTACAGCTATATTATTCATAAGCCATTGATGCCCAATCTTGTCGAAACAGGCTTTGATATCTCCCTCAAGAACCCATTGCGCGGATTGCTTTTTACTCAAACAGAGAAAACACTGAGCAATAGCATCAGCAGTGCTTCTATTGCGCCGAAAGCCGTAGCTATTTGGGTCAGCAAGTGTTTCTGACACAGGCTCTAGTGCAAGAAGATGAAGCGCTTGTAGCGCTCTATCGACCATGCACGGGATACCCAAAGGTCTGAGCTTGCCGTTTTTCTTAGGGATGTAGATACGCTTGAGCGGTTTGGCTTGATAAGCCTTTCTGCTCAATTGATTGACTGCTTTCATGCGGCGCGTATCCGTATTCCAGATGACGCCGTCTATTCCGGGCGTTTTACTGCCTTTGTTTTGTGATACTCGCTTAACAGCAAGAAGTCTTGCCGAATGCGAGTGAGTCAGTATCCACTGCAACGCTTTCGCTTTGCCGTGTTTACTTTCTCTTGTTGCTTTTGCAATACGCATCTGAAGCTTTAAAACGTGTGACTCAACAGTTTTCCAATTTATGGATTGCCATTGAGCACTGTCAGGAGAGGCACTAATCTCTTTTGAAATCATCATTTGCGTTTCTCCTTGAATAAAGTTCTTCAAATTCTCTTGCAACGGAAGACCAGTCGGAAGTCAGCTCACTTTCGTGCCAGACAGACGTCTGTATCTGCATCATTACAATCCAGCCTTTGCTTTCTCCAACATCCTCTACCTGCATCACTATCGGCTATATAAGCTTTCCCAAAGGGAGTGATACAGGCTTACCGTGTTCCGTATGTTGCGCAATGTCAGGTTAGATGCCCGCTATAGTGCGGAGAGTTCAGTGATCACGAAAGAGCATGGGGCAATCTCTTTCCGACTCTCGCGCCTTTTGGCTACAGCGTATTAACCACTTCCGCTGTTTCATCGTATAACGCACCTTACGCGGATTCACTTATGTTCATCATACTGACTGCCTAGCACTCACCCGATTTGTGGTTATCAGGAGGATCGTCCTCTCACGATTAAGATCCCGATTGGCGCATACCAACCTTCGTTACATTGTCAGAGCCGCTACTTTATTCAGGCTCCTAGGATCATCTGGTGATACAGATGGTTCACTCATTAAGCGGTGAACAGCGCTTCATACGACTTCACGTCGCACGCCCCAA
>NZ_CAMZMY010000051.1:0-1430 GCF_947311895.1 Pseudoalteromonas sp. PAR1
TAATGCTGATCAGTTAAGAAGTTGATCAGTTGACCGATCAGAATGATCATTCACAATCCGTAGTTAGGCAACTAACTACGGATTTTTTTGTGAATATAGAACAAGCTCTTCATTCTGCTTTCGAAGAAAGCACTCGTTACCACACGTATGAAAAATTATCTGAAATTTTATCTTCTGACCTGATTGAACAAGGCTTTCAAAAAGCTGGAGTAGCCACAGTTAGAAAGCGCAGGTTGCCTTTAGAAGCTGTGCTTTGGTCTGTTATTGGCATGGCATTATTTCGTAAAGAGTCTGTCTGGAATATTGCGAATAAGCTAGACATTATGCTGCCTGGCAAAAATCAGTTAGTTGCGCCGAGTGCCATGGTTCAGGCTCGTCAGCGATTAGGCGATGAACCCGTTAAGCAAGTCTTTAATAAAGCTGCTGATAATATGTACCAGAACGAAGAGTTTGAAACTTGGGCTGGGTTAAATTTGCTAGCGGTTGATGGTGTTGTTTGGCGTACGGCCGACTCAGATGAAAATCGCGAAGCGTTCTCATCAGCTAGCAATCAATATGGTGATACAGGATTCCCACAAATTCGCATGGTATGTCATATGGAACTCACCAGCCACCAACTTATAAGCAGTGAGTTTGATAACTATAAGACGAATGAAATGAAGCTTGCTGAACGACTGATTGAGCGTACACCTAATCACTCATTGACCATGTTTGATAAAGGATACTATTCACTGGGCTTGTTAAATCGATGGCACAACACTGGAGAAGAAAGACATTGGCTAATACCTGCCAGACCTGATTTACAATACGAAGTCGTTTCTAAGGTTGGTAACAATGACCTGATAATTGAGCTCAAAATCACTAAGCATGCGCAAAAGAATTTCCCTGATGTTCCCGAAGTTATTAAAGCAAGGTTGGTTAGTAAAACCATAAAAGGTAAAAATTACCGAATATTAACCTCGATGGTAGATAGACTTCGTTTTCCAAGTAGCGAAATAGTTGATTTATACAGCCATCGCTGGGAAATAGAATTAGGGTATCGAGAAATAAAGCAAACAATGCTAGAT
Organism: Pseudoalteromonas sp. PAR1; assembly: GCF_947311895.1. Classification (NCBI taxonomy): domain Bacteria; kingdom Pseudomonadati; phylum Pseudomonadota; class Gammaproteobacteria; order Alteromonadales; family Pseudoalteromonadaceae; genus Pseudoalteromonas; species Pseudoalteromonas sp. PAR1. The sequence continues at coordinate 1,068 of NZ_CAMZMY010000051.1, forward strand.
AGCACATATCATCTTCGAAGCAAGCGACCTGATATGGTCAGGCAGGAGCTATGGGGGATCCTCCTCGCATACAATTTAATTCGAAGGTTAATGACCCTAGCAGCAAAAGCAGAAGGAATATGGCCTAACCAACTCAGTTTCTCAAGCTGCTCGATGGCAGTTATTCAATACTTCTCATCAATATCAATTATGAGCCCCGGTAATATTCCAATTCACTGGGAGCATCTGTTAGGTACGCTGAGACTATTTAAACTGCCACCAAGAAGAGAAGATAGGCGATACCCAAGAGCGATAAAGCCTAAGCCATCAAAGTACCCACATAAAAAAAGAAATGCCAGTCAGCTTAACTGACTGGCATTGGCC
>NZ_CAMZMY010000052.1:0-1377 GCF_947311895.1 Pseudoalteromonas sp. PAR1
CATATATGGACTATCTCCGATTGCAAGACAGTAATTGATAGAATTTCAAAGTTCATTGCTGCCATATATTCGGCTTTTTTATGAGCGGATTTATCCGCTCTAGCCCTGATGGATATCCGCCCCTATCACCTTATCAATCTCGACGGCTTCTAACAGCCTTTGGTATTATCAGGTTTAAATAGGACGGCTATGAACCGTTTTCCGTCAATCTCAATCTTTGCAATTTTTGCTATGGAACTTTTGTCTTTTAATTGTGGTTAGTGTTTTTTATACAAATTTGTACGTCTCTTTTTTTACGGTCATTGCCCACGCCATTCGCGCCATTTTATTCGCTAATGCAACCACTGCTTTATTAAATGGCAGCCGCTCCCGCAGGTTATTTGCCCATAAGCTTACCTTGTCAGCTTTACTCGCCGATTTGACTAACGCAGCTCTGGCACCATTAATCAGTTGGGTTCGCAAATAAGTATTTCCTCGTTTACTTATTCCCTTTAACTTGGGGTTATCGCCAGTTGTATGCTGTTTGGCAACGAGTCCCAGCCAGGCTGCCATATGACGCCCACTTTTAAAGGTTTTACCATCACCTATTGCACTATACAAAGCTGTTGCGATGATGGGGCCTATTCCTGTCATCGTTTCTAATTTCTGGCACTGTTCTATCTGATGGCTTAAAGCTTTTATCTCGCTATCCAAATTCGTGATTAATTTATCTACCTCAATTAACTCATCATACAAACTGGCTATATATCGACGAGACAATGGCGTTAACATATTACTCGCATCTTCTAAAATATCGGGGATAGATTTTCTCACTTGATTAACGCCTTGCGAGAGGCTAATACCATATTCGGCTAAGAGGCCTCTGGTTTGATTCACTAAGGCCGTTCTACATTTTATTCGCCGCTCTCTTATACGGTGCAACAGTTGAATGTCTTGTTGCTCTACACTTTTTATTGGTACAAAACGCATATTCACTCGTTGTGAAGCTTCAGCTATGGCTTCTGCATCATTGAAATCATTTTTATTTCCTTTTCGGTAAGGAACTACATATTGTGGAGCGATAACTTTCACTTCATGACCATAGTTTTGAATACTTTGTGCCCAGTAGTTTGATGTGCCACACGCTTCCATGACGACAATTGCTGGCTCTAAATTACAAAAATACTCTTCCATGTTAGTGCGTTTGAGCTTTTTCTTTTTGAGCACTTTTCCCGAGTTTGATAACCAAACTAAATGAAAAATGTTCTTGGCGATATCTAATCCAATTGTTATTTTATTCATGTGTCTCTCTCTACTTTGTTTAAGCTAAAACTTACCCCAAACTACTATGGCGCATTATGACGCCGTTGGGGAGTGGAGAGAGTCCATTCCATTAAT
>NZ_CAMZMY010000053.1:0-1302 GCF_947311895.1 Pseudoalteromonas sp. PAR1
GGGTAACGTAATAAGCGACAAAACTTTTACAAAAGGAATCCATACATGGTGAATCTTAACGTTATTGCGATTGATTTAGCAAAAAATAATTATCAAGTTTGTAAAATAGGTAAAGAGCGACAAGTTATATACAACAAAGAAGTATCTAGACAAAAACTACTTCAGTTATTGGTATCAGAAAAACAATCATTAGTAGCAATGGAATCATGTGGTGGTACGCATTATTGGGCAAGAAAAGCGAAAGAGGCTGGCCATATAGTTAAACCTATGTCTGCACGCGTCGTAAAAGCATTTAGACAAGGCCAAAAAACAGATGCGAATGATGCTTTGGCTATTGGTATTGCAGCTCAGCAACCAACGGTTAAGCCGAGTAGATTATTAAGTGTAAATGAGCAGTGCTTACAATCCATATCAGCAATGAGAGAGCATTTTGTAAAACAAAAAGTGGCCTTGGGGAACCTACAGCGAGGCTGTTTGTTGGAACTTGGCATCCCTATAGCCAAGTCTGATAGTAAGTTAATAGATGCAGTGGAAAGTTTGCTCGAGGATACAAGTTTTAATGTACCGATGGCATTTAGAGCATCTCTAAAAATAGTAAATGAACAATTCAAAAGAGTTGTTAAAGAAATTATAGCGCTAGAAAAGCTAATTGAAGAAGAAATCAAAAATGATGAAGTATGCGAGCGGCTGTCAAAATTGGAAGGCGTTGGACCAGTAGGTTCAATGATGTTGAAAGTTTACTTTAGTTGTATAGAGCACTTTAAAAATGGACGAGAAGCGTCTGCCTGTGCAGGATTAACGCCTGTGCAGCATAGCTCTGGTGGTAAAGAAAAAATTGGCTCAATTTCAAAAAAATCAGCAAACAAGAAGTTACGTAGCACGTTATATCAAGGTGCACTAGCGGTTGTTTCAAATGTTATAAAAAGAGCAAGTCGCACAGAAAAGGATGAATGGCTTAAAAAGTTGATTGCAAGACGCGGTAAGAAAGTGGCAGCAATAGCATTGGCGAATAAAACAATCAGAACTGCATTTGCCATGCTAAAGAAAAACGAATGTTATCAGCCAAAGTTGTTAACGACTTAAATTATTGTCAATAAAGAGCGTTTAAAACCAGGATAAGACTGACCTTTAAGAGACTGTTCCGTGTTCAGGTAGAAAATACCGTCACAGAGAAAAGTCATAAAGGGGCGAATACATTAAAGTGACCTGGGGTAGCTCCCCAAATAGAGTCCGTATATAAGCCAGCATCTAATCTTTATTTAATAAATACTCCGTTGACAAAAAACGGGGAGTCCATATAAG
>NZ_CAMZMY010000054.1:0-1186 GCF_947311895.1 Pseudoalteromonas sp. PAR1
ATGGCAAAAGAAAAGTTTGAACGCGTAAAACCGCACGTAAACGTTGGTACAATCGGCCACGTTGACCACGGTAAAACAACTCTAACAGCAGCAATCACTAACGTACTTGCAAAAGTATACGGTGGTGTAGCTAAAGACTTCGCATCAATCGATAACGCTCCAGAAGAGCGTGAGCGTGGTATCACAATCTCAACTTCACACGTTGAGTACGATACTCCAACTCGTCACTACGCACACGTAGACTGTCCAGGACACGCCGATTATGTTAAAAACATGATCACTGGTGCTGCTCAAATGGACGGCGCAATCCTAGTAGTTGCTGCGACTGACGGTCCTATGCCACAAACTCGTGAGCACATCCTACTTTCTCGTCAGGTTGGTGTACCTTACATCATCGTATTCATGAACAAATGTGACATGGTTGACGACGAAGAGCTACTTGAGCTAGTTGAGATGGAAGTTCGTGAACTTCTTTCTGAGTACGACTTCCCAGGTGATGACCTACCACTAATCCAAGGTTCTGCGCTTAAAGCGTTAGAAGGCGAGAAAGAGTGGGAAGACAAGATCGTTGAACTAGCAGACGCGCTAGATTCATACATCCCAGAGCCAGAGCGTGACATCGATAAGCCATTCATCATGCCTATCGAAGACGTATTCTCAATCCAAGGTCGTGGTACTGTTGTAACTGGCCGTGTTGAAGCTGGTATCATCAACGTGAATGACGAAGTTGAAATCGTAGGTATCAAAGAAACTACGAAGACAACTTGTACAGGTGTTGAGATGTTCCGTAAGCTTCTAGACGAAGGTCGTGCGGGTGAGAACATCGGTGCACTACTACGTGGTACTAAGCGTGAAGACGTTGAGCGTGGTCAAGTACTTTGTAAGCCTGGTTCAATCAAGCCACACACTAAATTCACTTCAGAAGTATACGTACTTTCTAAAGATGAAGGTGGTCGTCACACTCCTTTCTTCAAAGGTTACCGTCCACAGTTCTACTTCCGTACAACTGACGTAACAGGTGACGTACAGTTACCAGAAGGCGTAGAAATGGTAATGCCTGGTGACAACATCAAGATGACTGTAGAGTTAATCTGCCCAATCGCGATGGACGAAGGTTTACGCTTCGCTATCCGTGAAGGTGGCCGTACAGTTGGTGCTGGTGTTGTTGCATCTATCGTTGAGTAAT